>CAURIH010000011.1:0-2519 GCA_963525085.1 uncultured Candidatus Saccharibacteria bacterium | reverse complement strand
TGGGGTACCGCTTTTTCGTAAGTGGGGTACCGCTTTTTCGTAAGTGGGGTACCGCCCTATACCATGTATTTGCTGGTGAGAGTATGTTTTTCGGGGTCCCCCTATAATACCTATACTCCTATATACCTGTAAGAGACCCTGTAGGTTGGCCCAAGGGTTCGTTTCGCAAAAGTATGTGGATAACTACATGTTTGATGATGGTTGAGGTTTATTGTGCTGCCGCGAAAATCACTAAAGTGATTTCCTTGCCCTCTAACAAACTAAAAAAGGTGGGATGGTAGTTACTATTAAAAGCTGGGATTCATGGCCTCTATCAGGCCGCTAGAGGGGTTAACGAAGCCTACCAGACGAAGAGCTAGATTCAACTCTACTGGCGGGGTTTTAGCTCTTTATGCCACCAACCATTTTATTTATCCAGCAGATTAATATGGCCTATCTCACAATAAAAAGTTAGGTTTCACCCATTTCACCACTTGAAAATAGACGGTCTAGCGTGTTATACTGGTGTTAGTTCCGCTAAGGAACAACAACTCTACAGTGAAAGGAGATAGAGATTCTCGAAAAAATCCTCAGCTACATCAGCGCCGGCAGTGGCATTGTAGCCGCGATAGCCGCAGTTATTTCAGCCAAAGACAGTCGAAAGGAAGGCCGACACCGGAAAAAGAAAAAATACCGACGCGGTAAACGCCAAAAGTAGCCCCAAGGTTCAGGAAGCTCGAACCATCCTGAACCTTGGGGAACACCCCCATAGACTAACACACGATTTTTGAAAGGATATGCAGTAATGACTACACGAAATCTCTATTTAATAGCCCTGACCAGCCTATTTGTATCCATCATCACTACGATAATATACGGAACTTACGGACCCATACGGGCAGTCTTGCATATCATTGCTGGTGGAGCACTGATCGTAGCTACCTGGAATAAAGCCTGGCGGAAAAAATGACTATGCTGGCTGGCTGGGGTTTTCAACTCTCAAACCCCCTGATACACTGGAAAAAGGGCGGCGGAAAATGACTATCAAACCAATTATTATCGACCAAACCACCGGCCGAGAATTATGGCGCACGATTGACTGCGCCGCATACTGCGGCATAGGGACAAGAACATGGGCAAACTACAATTCCAACGGACGTACCCCACCCGTTATCGCACATCTCGACCAACGTACCCCCCTATGGGACGCCAACTCAGTTAAAACTTGGCACAACAACCGACCAGGTTCTCCCGGCCGCCCGACCAGGCTGGGGTTCAACTCTCAAACCCCCTAACATACTGGCTGGGGTTTAACTCTAACAATAAAATAGTACCCAGCACGCTAGTTCTAAGCTGCGAATTACATGCCGGGTACCAACAAAATCTCTCCAGAAAGGAGAAATTTCATGCACTTTGAAGATACCACACCTGAGAAAGAACAGGCAATCAACTTTCAAGAAGTAATCCGCCAAATCGAATTCCGATCCATCATGATGGAAGAACTTGGCATTACAGAACCCATTACCTTCTCCAGCCGAACTCTTCTTCAAGCCACTTTTCCACACTCTTATCGTATTGACCGGCAGGGAAAAGAACTCACTCTCACAAACGGGAATCTCACCATCACCATGTATGGTCGCTACGGTCTGCCCTATGGGCACTACCCCCGACTCATCCTATGTTGGCTAACAAAACAAGCACTCCGCCGTCAATATTTGCCCATCAGCGAAGCCCGCATTATCCCACTTGGTGATAACCTCAACCAATTCCTCCGTGATGTCGGCATCCTCAAAGGAATCACACCTGATGGTGGTGTTAAACGTGCAGACGGTCGGCAACTTAAATACTTGCAAGAACAAATGCGCAGGCTATTCACCACAGTCATTGGAATCGATGTAACCGGTAAAAACGGAGTGAAAACCACAGAACGCCTCACAAGCTTCCCCATCAGCTGTGACACCTATTTTGAGTGGTGGGATATCACCAATCCTGCCAATGATGACCTATACGATTACTCCTACATCAACTTATCCGAAGACTTTTATCGGGAAATCGTCGAAGGAGCAGTCCCCCTCGACATGCTACATCTTGCACAAATCAGCCGAAAACCTCTAGCAATCGACCTATACTGCTGGGCAACCTACCGAATCAGCTACCACAAAGGCAACACCCGCGTCACCTGGCAACAGTTAAAAGCCCAACTCGGCACCGGATACCCCAATACTCCTCAAGGCATGCGAGATTTCAAGAAAAAGGTGATTAAAGCTATTGAGGATGTTAAAGCTGCATGGCCGGAAGCCGGTATCACTACATGGGAAAATGGGGTACGCCTTACCGGAACAAATCCCGCCATCACCAAAAAAGATCAAGATGATTTCTGGAACGATGATCCAAACTACTTCTAATTAAAATTCAATCCCACCCCTCAGCCCCTGTTGAAGTTTTCCACAACAGGGGCCACTTTTGTCCCGCTTGCGCGTGAGTCTTGTCCCGCTTGCGCGTGAGTCTTGTCCCGCTTGCGCGTGAGTCTTGTCCCGCTT
>CAURIH010000010.1:0-2715 GCA_963525085.1 uncultured Candidatus Saccharibacteria bacterium | reverse complement strand
TTTTTGGTCCGAGCAGGTAGGAAAATCCTACCTTTTCGGCAAAAAATGACCTGCTCGCGGTTTAAAACGCAGTTAAAGTGGGAGCATGAGTTTTGATTACATGCCCTCCGAAACCTTCCAACGTGCCGACCTTGACTTGCTTCTGAGCGTGCGGGTTGACGTGGCGCGGGTGCCGGGCGGCGCATCCCAACGGCAGATTTTGGATGCAGTACGCACCTTCTTGGGCTCCCTCACTCATGACGATTCCGCCGATGGGCACGCGATTGACCCGGTTCTGGGGTTTGCGCGCCCCTACTATGCGGGCGGGTTTACGGTGGGCGTGGTGCCCGCATCCGGGCGGGGCAAGGTGGCGCTCGCCGGGATCCATGAGGGAGCACAGGCTGTTGGGTTAGGCAGGTTCAGCGTGCCATCGAACGGTAAGGCGGGCTGGCGCATCGTGACGTCGGTGGTGATCTCTAGCGCGGGCGAGGATGTGCTGGATTCCCTAGAGGCTGGCATCGAATACCTGACGGATGCGCTCGGTGACCTGCGGGTAGGCCTCTCCCTCACGGAACTCCCGGCCGTTTAGAGTCCTCTCCCCTCTCCAGTTTCTCCGACCGTCAAACCCTCAAAAGAGCCTTGATGATGAATAAAGCGGGATTTCCAACTCTTTATTCATCGTCAAGGCTCTTTTTATGCGCCCGGAAGAATTAGTGCGTAGGCGCAGGGTCGTCCTGCGCATTGGAAAAGACGGTTCCGCCGCGGGACATGCACACTTCTTGCGCCCGGCCCGAGTCAATGTAGTCGAAAAGTAGTTTCTGGTCGTCCTCAGAGTGGGCTTTAGCCCAACGGTTATTCAAGATGCGGAAGGTTAGCTGGGCTTGGAGATAGGCCAGGTTGGCGCACACGCTTGATGCCTGCACAGAGTTTATATCTCGCCCATTATTGACTATTTTACCGCTCCCCTGCAGAACAATTCCGGTTTCATAACCGTCATCATAGACGTTATATCCCGTAATGTTCTTATATTCAATCTTATTTTTATGCCCTTTGAAGGTACAAGTTTCAACAAAGCTTCGGGTTATCATTACGTATGTATTAAGATTAATTAAAGTTATGCCAATAACTATTATTGCAATAACAAACATAATGGCAAAAGAAATATATATGTTCGTAGAACTATATGAGGACGCAAAAAGCATAATGCACATCCCCAGCAGACTCAGCAGAATCTGTGCTATACCGAGAGGTTTTATGCGCTGTTCTTTAAAATTACTTGGGTCATTCTTCTGACTACTCTTCGACAGATATGCTTTAAGACCGTTTGACATTCTAGAAGGCTGAAAATCTTCCATGACGTACATTCCTTTATTCATTCATTTTTATTGCAAGGATTGACAGTAAGATAATCTGGTATGTCTATAAATTTACTCCTTACTTTCCCGGTATGGACTATTGTCGTTCTCTGGGAAAACAAAACCGCTTTGCTCCAAACAAATCTCACGCGCCCGACCGGATAACACATACTCCTGAATCAAGTTCTGATCCTCGTCAGACTCAGGCTCAGCCCACCGCTCATTCACAATACGAAACGCCAACTGCCCCAGCACATACGACATATTCACCCAGTTACTATGAAGTTCTACCCCTTCACCAAAATATCCTTCATCATTATAGGGACCATCAATATACAATCCATCCTCAAAATTATTGTCACGATCCGTCCGCTCATAGTACCCAAAATCACGAATACGACGATATTCAACCTTTTCAACAAACCGAAGAAAAGTACGCCGCAACACATAAGTACGCGTAATCTTCACATAAGCATTCCGATACCACACATAAAACAACAGACCTGCTACCGGACATGACATTAAAATTCCCTGACATATACCGTCAAAACGGTTGAAGCGGAAATAAAAATACAGATATAGCACTAATGCCGCAAGAGAAACAGCCCAAAATCCGTATGCAGCCAAAAGGAGAAAACCCATCCGATGTATATTCTTTTTACCTGTAGACTTCCCTCGATTACGTTTCGAATGAAAACTCCGCCCAAAAGCAGAAAGTAGGGGACCAAAAAATGCGTTATCCACAGTAAACCGCCAAAGGTGAATTAGTTGCGCTCATCAGACGAACTCTCAGAAGATTTCTTATCGTTTTCAGAGAAATTAGCCCCGCCAGAAGACATAACCATCTCCCACGCCTGGCCCGAACGCATATAATCCCTCAGTATATTCTGATCGTCATCCGAGTCAGCCTCAGCCCAACGCTCCTGCTCCATACGAAACACCATCTGGGCCTGAATATACAGCAAACTAGCTTGCACACTCGTTACAAGTACCGACCCTGTACCTGCCGAGCTGTCGCTAAATAAAACTATTCCAGCTTCCTCACGATTACCATATGCGCGAAACATATTCACATCTTTAAAATAAACCTTCTGAACACGCCTTAATAAATCACGACGCAACACATAAGTACGCGTAATCTTCACATAAGCATTCCGATACCATACATAAAACATGAAACCGAAAAATATAAAAAGGAATTCTGCTACCCCAAAAGCTATAAATGTTTCTAATGAATTTCCGCCACTATTCACCGTATTACCAATAAATAGAATAAGCGCACCAATACCTGCAATCCATGACCCATAAGCTGCAATTATCAGCAGTCCAATGCGGTGAACATTAGATTTACTAGTTTTATTCTGATTACGCTTCGACAGAA
>CAURIH010000009.1:0-4123 GCA_963525085.1 uncultured Candidatus Saccharibacteria bacterium | reverse complement strand
TCATAACACAACCGCTTAATACGCTCAAACATCTTCTCATACGACCCAAACCCAGACACCAACTCCTCAACCCGCTCAGGAGTCAGATCCCGCGGCCATTCCTGATGCTCCACCCGAGACAAAACCATCGCAAACAGGATAGAGGCATCAAACTGCCACGGATCAAAACTCAGCCGCACCCGCTTGATATTGCGGCTGCGTACCCGTAGGTACCCGTTTTTTCCATTACTTTGCAGCAGGATTTCGCTGATGCTCTCATATGGCATATACCGGGTTTTCCACCGCCAGTTCCTCCAGTAGACTCCGATTTCGGTTTGCTGGATATAAAACGCATGACAATGATTCACCAGTGGAATCACCAAAGGTCCACCAAGAACAAACATAATAATGAAAGCATTCAGTATACGCCCATGCATAATACCGATAACTATAGGAGCTATAAGGAAACAAACTACAAGAAACGCATAGCTAATCATGAAAGCAAGCTTAGGTCGGTGTTGTTTGACCCCGAGCACGGGCTGACCCATCGTACGTTTCAGCGAGGGAACATTCCGGACGAAAAGACCCGCCAACAACCCAATCAACGCAGGAGGCACCACAACCTACCTTTCTCCTAGACCTCAAAGAACCCTACCCACTCTTTTACGAGGGGCGCTCCGCTTTTTCTAACCGAGTTACCGATGTCAGCCCCGGAGAACCAAGCTGCACATTCTTCAAGTACACCTTGTAATACCCTCCTGGTTCAATGGAGGCCATATAATCATCCATTGATTGATCCTTATTCGGGGACTCTGAAAGCGCTAATTTTCCACACTCCCGAGTCTCAACCCACCCTACCCGGGTATAGTCGGTATTGCCTGAGAGATCACCGCCAGCACGGTATTCTGCCCAGGCTTTCTCGACCGTGCAGTACTTGTACTTCCCCTCACTATCATCACCAAAAATACGTGCCAAATATCCCGGAAGAAACAAAAGTAAAAAGGCTGCAATAATTAATAAAACAGTGCTAACCATCCCTTTCCGCCTTTTAGTACATTGGGTACCTTGCTGTGCCATGACAACTCCTAGAGCTTCTACCGCAGTATTGTGGGAGTAACCAACTGACTATAATCATAATTCTGCACCTTAATCGCCGCGATCTGCAGAGAATCAGCAACCAGGACTATTTCTCCTCCTGAGGCTTGAGAGCCTTATAGCCACTCAAAAACAGTAAAACAGCAATGGAAAGACTACTGACCAAGTTATTCTTGGTATCCGCTATCAAAAGTACAATCCCCAAAAGGACTGCCAAACAGGACGGTGTTCCTAACAGCAACCCAAACACAAGGTACTGACGTGCGCTAGAACGATCCATGACAGAAGGATCGTTGATGTTTTCATTGCCCGTATCATCAGAGTATTGCATATGCCTCTCCTAACACCCTTAGGTATCTTTGGAACTGCTCTTTCAGCAATTTAGCTAACAACTCAATCAACGCAGGAGGCACCACAACCTACCTTCCCTCAAATCCCTGCTCCCTTTTTATGAGGGTCGTTCTACCTTTTCAAACCTTGTCACAGAAACAGTCTTAGCATCCGGCATCTGAACATTAAGAAGAGTCACCTTATAATACCCACCAACCTCCAAAGACCCCACATAATCATCCATTGACCGACCAGGATCCGGGGAATCTGTCATATACAAATTCCCGCACTCTTTTGTCTTAAAATCTGCTACACGCTTGTAATCCGTATTCCCCGCGACCAGACCACCCCGATCGTGCACATCAACATGCTCGAGGGTGCAGTACTTATAATTCCCCGCACTATCATCACGCGAAAGAAAATAATATAAAGACCACACAACACCAAAAACTACAGCAAAAAATAAGAACGATACTATAGTGTCTTTAATATCCTTTTTTCTCTTATCTCCCATTCCCAATTATTCCTTCCTGCAGACACCATTGGCCAATGAATCCAATTCATAAAACTCCATGCGCGGCATCAGAAACATAGCTATTCCTTTGAAACCATAGATGCCCCCTCTAGGAATATTCGTGCTTAGTGTCTATCGCAGGAGGGGAGGCGTATACAGGTTCCGTATCCCAGTCTGAATACCATCCTTAGCCTTCGTAATGGCAGCCTGCGTAGTCTGCACAGAATTAACCAAACGTGCGCGGTTAAGAACGGCAGTAGACTCATCCATCTTAGTCCCACTTCTAACCCCAGACTTCACCATATCTTTACCGAACCCCGACAGCGCTTTCTCGCCCATATCGCTCGCTTTGAACTGCTTCTGGTATGCGGCAGCCTCGGCGGTGTATCTGGTAGCCTCACGCACACTACCACCAGCATTATTGGCAAGAGGTGAAACACTAGCAATACTCCAACAGTGGGTAAAGAGCGACCCGCCGCCTGCACATGCGATACGTGGTACTTATTTCGATAGGTAACTATAAAAATTTTTGAAATGCTAGTGTATAGAAATACTTTACAGGTGTAATATGCGACATGTTTTAGATATTTTCATCACATTCAATTATCTAGGGTTTTTGTGTGAATGACCTGTTCTCGCTATATAAACAGCGGGGTCTTGACCTATTTTGGCTCTGCGGGCGGCGCGACACGAAAAATAAAGATTTGATAAAGGCACGACAGTGTCCTTGACCACCTGCAAAAAGTAAACCTAAACTACACCATGTAGTTCTGTTACCGAAGACAGAACCCAACCACGTGAAAGGAAACGCCCATGAGCGATCGCGTCCTTAGTTCCCAAGCCGCCAAAGATGCCATCCAGAAAATTCAGAGCATCATCACCGGTGGACTCACCGAGCAGATTAACGCTCTCAATAACGAAGGCCAGCAGCTTTCTGATCCCAATAACTGGGATGGACCCCTAGCATCAACTTTCCGTGAGACCACTTGGCCTCACACTCACCAGTCTCTGCAGAAGGCTTCCGACGATCTCACTGAGTTGAATAAGAACCTGCAGCAGATCGCTAATAACATTTTCCAAGCAGGCGGCGGCGCATAAGAAAACTCTGTTTTTCACACGCACGCAAAGCTTCCCCTGGTACAGGCGTATACACCCGTCTCATAGCCGGGGGAAGCTTTTCGTCTCTAACAACTCTCTAAAGTGTACCTGTGCTGCATATACGCCTAACTTGTATGCGCGGTGCTGCGCATCCCATCTCCCATTACCGACATTCCTTTACCCTAATTTTCTTCCGTGAAAGAGCCTAAGCCATGTTTGAACGCGCTGATATTGACCACAGTACCGTAGACCTTAAATTTGATGATGCAACAGCTGATGCCTTGATGAAGGTCTGCCGTGACGCAGCTTCTGCTCTTGAAGAAAAGATTCCAGCTCAAAAAACTGCAGCCGATACCGCTTTGCAGGAATTCAAGGGGCACTTCTCCGAAGTTTATAAGCGCAATATTGAAGTGGCTGTCGATAACGGTACGGCAATTGCCGGTCGTTTAAGGCAATTTGCGGATGGCGTACAGAAGCTCAAAGACTCTGCCGCTCGTGAGCGTGAAAACCGCCGCAAGATGCGCGATTACGAAGAGAACACTCCGGAGGTTGTTAAGGGAGCCATTGAATGGGCAGGATGGGGACCTAAAGTTGATCATGAAGAAGCTCCAACTTTTAACACTGACGCTCCGGAAGCCGCGAAACGTGAACACCCTGCTCCTGCAGCAAATGCTGGGAGTCCTTCTGATACCTCATCAGCGAGGCCATCAGACTTAAGGTCAAGCTCTACAGTCTCTCAAAGTCTTCATGATGATTTTCAAACTACTCCCAACAGTATCCGAGCTAAAGCTGCCGATTTTAAGGATAAATGTCAGTGGGGTACTGCAGACTGCGAACCAATCCTACAGCCTTTTGAAGCCTGGGTTACTGCCAACGAAAGCGAAGCTAAATGGGCTCAGGTTGTTGCCGATGCTTTTGCTACGGCAGGTTCTGAGCATGAAATCAACAAGCTTAGTAACCAAACTATTCAGCAATATCTAGAGAGCCATGGAGTGGCAAACTACAATCGTGAAGATTTGAAAGTTCCTGCCGCTTCGTTGGAAGGTCGCGCAACCTCCAGCGGCTATGCGAATGACCCGGTCAACGTTGCGACCGGTAACTTTATCG
>CAURIH010000008.1:0-5142 GCA_963525085.1 uncultured Candidatus Saccharibacteria bacterium | reverse complement strand
AGATGTTTGAGCGTATTAAGCGGTTGTGTTATGAGAGGAAACTCAAACTAGACTAACTGAGTTAGCGCCTATGACCCCGTTTTGTTTGGGGCGAGGTGGCAGATATTAATTGTGCGGGCACTCCGGTCTTGTCTCGGAGCGCCCGCATATGTCATGTACGATGAGATCCGGTGTGGGTTTTCGTAGGAAGGTAAAATCAATCCTGATAGGTTCCGTCAGAAATATATCTCTGTGATAGCTCCCATTTAGTAGATAATTTTTAAGTAGGGTTTTACATGATATGGGTTATATCAGGATAGAAAGATAGGTAAAATATCATGCTTGATAAGATTCTTATCGGTGCAGCAGCTGGGGCAGCTACCCAGGCGATGCCTGGTGTGAATAATCAAACAGGAACCCTGTCTCTAAATAGAATACAGGGCAGGCCCACCCTTCTTGGTGTATTCGGGTGGGCGGGTATAGCTTTATCCCTTGTCATCCTGCCGTTGTATTTTGATATCACCACAAAGTTTGATATTGCAAATCATGTTATTAGCCTTTTTGTGGGCATAATACCTGCTATTGCTCTTATTAATTATTATATTTTCTTTATATGCTACCAGAAAGATCGTATAATTTGGAGAAATTGGAGGGGCAAGAAGCGTTTTATTCGGTATGACAGTATCAAATATTTTAGTTTTGCAGATACTAATAAAGGAGGATGGGTACGCTTCAAAAGCTACGAGCATCGTGTGCTGTTTCGGTATCTAGTTTTTAAGTTTTCCCATGCTCAGTTTGATAGTGATGTTCTGTACGGACATATTATGTACAGGTCAAAGTGTGGACGATGGCCTATGTCATGGGAAGAACTCGAAGAAAGCGGATTTCTTGCGCCTGGGGTTGCTTGTGATTATGTGCGGTCACAGTTATATTTCAAATTCTAAAAAAATCTATGTGCAAAAAGGCAGTGGGAAAGGAGATAGATTATACCCGCGGCATATATAAATACATATGGTACTATTTATAATAGAATAAAAAAATTAAGAAGGTGATTACACAATGATAAAACTATTAAAGTCAAATCTTTCATGGTTCCGACAGAAATATATTATTGTGCTTGTGCCGTTGGGATTTTTATTATTTTTTGGTATATATTTTGGGGTTTCGGCTCACAATAAGAATAATCCAATCATAAAGGAATGCACTGTCACCAAAACCGAGGTCAAAAGACATGATTCGGTATCAGCCAACTCTCCAGAAACCACGTATAGCCTGTATATAGACTCATCGAACTGCCCTCAGATGGTATGGTCCGATATTGGTGAGAAAGACGCAAACTATTATCATAATCTACTAAAAGAAGGGAAGAGCTACAAATTTGGGCTTCCCAGGATTGTCCTCTTTCCTGGTACTGAAAATAGTATTGTGAGGATCTATGGCAACGGATCTTAGAGATTTATGAGAAGTAAGAATGTTAAAGAAACACTGCTAACATGCATCATTGTTGTCGTTGCTGTAAGCTTTTATGCGTTTTTATATTTTCTTTCACGTAATGATAGTGCAGGGACTTACAAGTACTGCACCCTCGAGCATGTTGATGTGCACGATCGGGGTGGTCTGGTCTCGGGGAATACGGATTATAAGCGTGTAGCAGATTTTAAGACAAAAGAGTGCGGGAATTTACATATGTCGGATTCTCCTGATCCAAAGAAGTCTATGGACGAGTATGCGGGATCTTTGGAGGTCGGCGGGTACTATAAGGTGACACTGCTGGATTTTCAGGTTTTTAACTCTGGGTCTACGTCTGTGACGAAGTTTGAGAAGGCAGAACGTCCTTCATAAAAAGGGAGCAGGGATTTGAGGGAAGGTAGGTTGTGGTGCCTCCTGCGTTGATTGGGTTGTTGGCAGGTCTTTTCGTTCGGAATGTTCCCTCGCTGAAACGTACGATGGGTCAGCCCGTGCTCGGGGTCAGACAGTACCGCCCTAAGCTTGCTTTTATAGCTGGTTATGTACTTCTAGTGGGAGGATTAGTTGCAGCACCTATATATGTAACCATCAAGTATGGTGACCCCATGGCTTCTTTTATTCTTGCGTTTGTTATTTGTGGTCCTTTGATGATTACGTTTGTGAATCATTGTCATGCGTTTTATATCCAGCAAACCGAAATCGGAGTCTACTGGAGGAACTGGCGGTGGAAAACCCGGTATATGCCATATGAGAGCATCAGCGAAATCCTGCTGCAAAGTAATGGAAAAAACGGGTACCTGAGGGTACGCAGCCGCAACATCAAGAGAGTACGGCTCAGTTTTGATCCGTGGCAGTTTGATGCATCTATCTTATTTGCGATGGTTTTGTCTCGGGTGGAGCATAAGGAATGGCCACAGAACCTGAACGCCCAGCGGGTTGAGGAGTTGGTGGCTGGGTTTGGGTCGTATGAGAAGATGTTTGAGCGTATTAAGCGGTTGTGTTATGAGAGGAAACTCAAACTAGACTAACTGAGTTAGCGCCTATGACCCCGTTTCGTTTGGGGAGAGCTCAAAGAAAGCGGAGTCCTTGCCTCTGGGGTTGGTCGCGATTATGTGCGGTCACAGTTGTATTTCAAATCCTAATCAGGGAGTTTTAGTGAGTCTCATTGACCTTACAGATATACTATCGGCAATACCCGACCTTATTGGCGACATCATATCCAGCCCAAGCAGTAAAAAGCGTAAACGTTCTGCCATTGCAAAGAATATCGAAAATATTCCTGATGATAATATTGAAAAATTTGCAAAATCCATCATACCCAAGAAACGACGAAATTCCTTAATTTCATTCATAGTGGGAGCAGGTTTATCCTTGCTTTCTCTCGCAATATTTATATTTACAATCTACTTATATTTTGAAGATAAAACCCTGGACTCTACAGATATAGCAGGATTAATCATGTATCCCATCCTTATAGCATGCGGTATTGTAGGAATGCGAGTTGGAGGCTGGCCCTATACGCATTTCAGACTGCAAGGGTTCACCTACAGAAATGAACCGTTTAAGAGCACCCACTTACAATACGATGAAATACTGGGATACACTTACGTTCAAGAACCCAAAGAGAAAATAACCTTATATCACAAAAATAATAACGTGACACTATCTATCGGCAGTCAAGATTTTTCATATCTGATGAGCCAGATAATCTTCCGTCAAACTCATGGAAGGTGGGCCGTGATGAACGCGCGGGAAGACCTGCGAGAGATTATATACACCATGGACGACACCATTTATGCACCATGGCTCATCAACCATCCCAAAGCTATGTTTTCCTGAACATCCAGGAATACCGTCCAGAGGTGAGTGCCCACAGATTTCATTCAGTACCTATAGAAACCTACGTTTACCCAAGTGAGAGTACTGTTCTTCTGAAAACCTGATAGTTACACACAGAAACTATACTGATACATATAAATATTGTGCACATTTCACCCCTAAAAGGAAGGCATCTCTGATGGACTTTGAGACCAGAATCTATAAGTACAGCCTCATGATCGGAGGGGCACTACTCACGGTATTATTTCTCCTTTGCACCATATTCTGCACCTTTATGGGTCCAGGGATAGGCTGGGGTGCGTTGATGTTTGTGAGTATGCTAATCAGCATCGGGGTGTTCTATACCGGTTGGGATACAGGCCGGAACCGCCCGGAAGAGCACGAGTCTGAGGGTCAAGAGGCCGCTGTGCAGAGCATCATGAAGAATCATAACTAGCATCTAATATTGGCTAGGGGTGTGTTCGTGTATTCTGCACGAGCGCACCCCTCTTGCTCTATTTATGCCCTGGTGAGGCTAACAAGGCTCTCTGAAAGCACGTGATGAGTATGTTAAGAAAGGTACAGTTGAAAAGACGTATCAGCAGATATGGCGGGTTAGAAAGAGGGCTATGAGATGGAAAACGGTATTTTAGGTGGTCTGCTTGGCGGTCTACTCGTCGGAGCTATGCCCGGCATCCAACGTAAAGGTTCACATGTCTCCGTCGGGGTGAGGCAACACCGCCCGCGCTTTGTCCTCTACCTCGGATGGGGAATATTACTTTTTATCCTGATACCCTTTCCTCTTTTTATAGATATTATGTTTGGGTTCGACCTTGGCATGCATATTTTTATATTTATATTAGGTGCCCCTATGGGGCTGGTAGTCATTATTAATTACTATGTGCTCTATATCCGGTTTGATGAGCACTCGGTCACTTGGCGTAACTCCCTCGGACGCACCTATACCGCACCGTATACCTCGATTGATAGGCTCACGTATCTAGATAACAACCGCAACGGGTGGATTCGTATTATTTTCCGGGATCAGGGCAAGCGTAAGCGGCTGAGTTTTGATCCGGGGCAGTTCGACGGCACGGTGATTTTTGGCCATATTTTGTATAAGGTGCGTACGGGGGAGTGGGCCTCTTCGGTGCAGCAGTTGTCGGAGTCTGGGTTTTTAGAGGGTCGGGAGTCGTTTGAGGCGTTACGAGAGATCCGATTCGTGCGCAACTTACAAGCCTCAGCACCTCATACCGCGTAATCCCCAGGCGCATCAGCAAAACCTGTAATCTCCCCGCACCCGCGCGCCCGTGGGAACATAGCTTGCCCTAAATGGGTTCTTCCGGTGTATGCACTCTATAATAAATAGGCAATAATCACCGACTGAAAGATAACAACATGCTGACTACTTCTGTATCCCGCCGCGGTGCTCTAGGCGTCTTGGGTCTTGGTTCTGCCGCGTTCTTGGCGGCGTGCTCCTCCTCTAACTCGAACGGCAACGGCGGGGACTCCGGCGCATCGGCTTCCTCGACGAGCACCCGCAGCGACTACAGCGGCGAAGCTAAAATCGATAAGTTCGATACCTCAGCTGGCACCTACGAGCCCGCGACTCGCGAGACTCCCGCTAAGAATGTTCCCAAGCCCATCAAGCCTGAGAATATGAACGAAAACTCCGTCGCGGGTCTGTACTCTTCGATCGCATTCATCGGCGCGGCTTTGCAGTACGCACTGCAGACCGGCGATGTATCTCTGATCAAAGAAAGCGCTATGAGTGATGAGGATAAAGAGCGCACACTGTCGGGTGCTCTTTTTGCGGAGCTTCAGGGCGGGAAGAGCTGGCTTGCAGACCCTAAAATTGTGATGAACTTTGAGGATGCT
>CAURIH010000007.1:0-7362 GCA_963525085.1 uncultured Candidatus Saccharibacteria bacterium | reverse complement strand
CTGGGCTCAAGGCTTTCGGTCCATCTCGTTTAGCAGCGGAGCTGGAGTGGTCCAAGGATTTTGCCAAGGAAATCATGGTTAAATACGGTGTTCCGACAGCAGCCTATGGCACATTTTCTGACTTTGAGGAAGCTAAAGCCTACATTGAAAAGCAGGGAGCACCTATCGTGGTCAAGGCGGACGGCTTGGCTCTGGGCAAGGGTGTGGTCGTCGCAGAGACTGTGGAGCAGGCGGTCGAGGCCGCTCACGATATGCTCTTGGACAATAAGTTCGGCGACAGCGGTGCACGTGTGGTTATCGAGGAGTTCCTGGACGGCGAGGAGTTCTCCCTCTTTGCCTTTGTCAATGGCGACAGGTTCTACATTATGCCGACAGCACAAGACCACAAACGGGCCTACGATGGGGACAAGGGGCCCAATACAGGCGGCATGGGAGCTTATGCGCCAGTGCCTCACCTGCCACAAAGCGTGGTGGACCAGTCAGTTGAGACGATTATCAAGCCCGTTCTCAAAGGCATGATAGCTGAGGGCCGACCTTATCTGGGCGTGCTCTACGCTGGGCTGATTCTGACAGCAGATGGCCCTAAGGTCATCGAGTTTAATGCCCGATTTGGCGACCCAGAGACCCAGATTATCCTGCCACGCTTGACGTCTGACTTCGCGCAGAATATCACCGACATTTTGGACAAGAAGGAGCCTGCTATCACTTGGCTGGATGAGGGCGTGACCCTTGGTGTGGTTGTCGCATCAGAAGGCTACCCGCTGGACTATGAGAAAGGTCTGCCTCTGCCGGAAAAGACAGCTGGCGACATTATCACCTACTATGCTGGGGCTAAGTTTACGGGAAATAGCAGAGCACTGCTGTCGAATGGCGGCCGAGTGTACATGCTGGTCACCACAGCAGATACCGTCTCAGCTGCTCAGGAAAAAATCTACGACCAACTAGAAAAACAAGACACCACAGGCCTCTTTTACCGAACGGATATCGGAAGTAAGGCGGTTAAATAAAAATCTTCTAAAATCTACGATTGACTGTGTTAAAGCCCCTTGAAGAACTTCAGCTCGAACTTTATCGCTTTTCCTTGTCATTCTGAGAATTTTTTCGAGCATTTTCATACTAGCGCTAGCTTAGGCGACGTAGTCGCCAAATATGATAATGGTCGCTGTGGTGAAAAGACTAGAACAGTGTATGTTCTGGTCTAGGGAAAATTTGAGACTTCGGGCTCAAATTTTAGGAATGAACCCGAAGGTTTGCTTCCGACCCACTACCTAAGACCATTATCAAAAAGAAAAAGGATATTAACAATGAAACCAATTATTTCCATCATCATGGGCTCAAAATCCGACTGGTCTACCATGCAAAAAACAGCTGAAGTTTTAGACCGCTTCGGTGTTGCTTACGAAAAGAAAGTCGTCTCTGCTCACCGCACGCCTGACCTCATGTTTCAGCATGCAGAAGAAGCTCGTAGTCGTGGCATCAAGGTCATCATCGCAGGTGCTGGTGGTGCAGCCCATTTGCCAGGAATGGTAGCTGCTAAGACCACTCTGCCTGTCATTGGTGTGCCCGTCAAATCACGCGCTCTCAGTGGTCTGGACTCGCTTTATTCAATTGTGCAGATGCCAGGCGGTGTGCCTGTGTCAACTATGGCCATTGGTGAAGCTGGAGCGACCAACGCTGCCCTGACTGCCCTGCGAATCTTGGCCATTGAAGACCAAGACCTAGCAGTAGCGCTAGCGGATTTTGCAGAGGAACAAGGAAAAATCGCTGAGGAGTCAAGCAATGAGCTCATCTAAAACAATCGGAATTATCGGTGGTGGTCAGTTGGGGCAGATGATGGCCATTTCTGCTATCTACATGGGGCACAAGGCCATCGCGCTTGATCCTGCTGCGGATTGCCCTGCCTCTCGCGTGGCAGAAATCATCGTAGCCCCTTATAATGATGTGGATGCCCTCCGTCAGTTGGCGGAACGTTGCGATGTCCTGACCTATGAGTTTGAAAATGTCGATGCTGACGGTTTGGATGCTGTCATTAAGGATGGTCAGCTACCTCAAGGGACTGACCTGCTCCGCATTTCTCAAAATCGGATCTTTGAAAAGGACTTTCTCGCAAACAAGGCCCAAGTCACCGTGGCACCCTACAAGGTCGTGACTTCTAGCCAAGACTTGGCAGATATTGACCTGTTGAAAAACTATGTCCTCAAGACTGCGACAGGCGGCTACGATGGACATGGGCAAAAGGTCATTCGCTCGGTAGCAGACTTGGAAGAAGCCTATGCGCTAGCTGACTCAGCAGACTGCGTTTTGGAAGAATTCGTCAACTTTGACCTTGAAATTTCCGTAATCGTGTCAGGAAATGGCAAGGACGTCACGGTTTTCCCAGTTCAGGAAAATATCCACCGCAACAATATCCTGTCTAAGACCATCGTGCCAGCCCGTATTTCAGAAAGTCTGGCTAACAAGGCCAAAGCAATGGCGGTGCGAATCGCAGAACAGCTCAAGCTGTCTGGAACGCTTTGCGTGGAAATGTTTGCGACGGCTGATGACATCATCGTCAATGAGATTGCCCCGCGCCCACACAACTCTGGCCACTACTCGATAGAAGCCTGCGACTTCTCCCAGTTTGACACCCATATCTTGGGTGTTCTCGGAGCACCATTGCCAGCCATCCACCTACATGCGCCAGCTGTTATGCTCAATGTACTCGGCCAGCATGTCGAGGCCGCAGAGAAATATGTCACAGAAAATCCAAGCGCCCACCTCCACCTGTATGGTAAAATAGAAGCGAAGCACAATCGCAAAATGGGACATGTGACTTTGTTTAGTGATGTGCCAGATAGTGTGGTTGAGTTTGGGGAAGGGATTGATTTTTAAGAAAATTCTGCGGAGAAAATGTTATAGATGAAACCAATTATCCCGAAAAGTCCAGAAGTTCCGAAAGAGTTCTCTGATAAAGAAATTTCCTTTTTGACTAAGAGTGTTTTTGGGGAAATAATCGAACCTCAGCCGTGTGACGTTTTATTTGTTTTCAGTGGGACTCACCCAGGCCACTGGGAAAAAGCTATTGAGGCTTATCAAAAAGGCTATGTAAGACGAATCATTGTGACTGGCGGCCGAAGTTTGACGGGAACGCCTCATCCGGATTGGAATGGATATACAGAGGCAGAGGTTATTATTCAGCATCTGCTGGTTGCGGGCATTCCTGAAGAAGCGATTAAATCTGAAAACTCATCTAGCAATACTTTAGAAAACGTACTGTTTGCCAAAGAAATTTTTGATTTTAACACTGTTGAGACCGTTATGTTCATTTGCAAAAGCCACGCGACTGGTAGGCAATGGCGGACTTTGGCTCAGCAATTACCGAAGCATCTTCGCTATATCCCTTATACCTTCAATGCCTTTTACAAGGATGTTGAGATTGGTCGGGATAGCTGGATGAATACAGAAATTGGCAAGTCCAGAGTTTGGGGAGAATATCTGCGGCTTCTCCATTATGGAGAAAAGGGAGATATTTTAAAATTAGATGTTGAATTGTGATATAGGAGGATTCTATGATTCAAATCATCGTTAATGCTTTTGTGGAAGAAGGCAAAGAAACTGCCGTTGTGGAAGTGCTCTTTGCCAGTGCTAACCATGAAAAAGTAAAAGCTAAATATCAGTAATTAAAGATTCAATATCCAAACAATTATCTGGCTATCTATGATTTGCCATTGGATACGGATCTAAGTAGCTTGCCGCATTATCCGTCGGTGGAGATAAGCAAGGAGGAGTTTAATTAGTCTATGAAAACTATCGGTCTGATTGGTGGTATGAGTTGGGAAAGTACCACATCTTACTACCAAATTATCAACGAAACCATCAAAAAAGAGCTGGGCGGCCTGCATTCAGCTAAGATTCTGCTTTATAGTGTTGATTTTGCAGAGATTGAGCATTATCAGGCAGTCGGAGACTGGGAGAAAAGCGCTCAACTTTTGGCAGATATTGCTCAGCGCTTGGAGCAAGCTGGTGCGGATTTCATTGTTATTTGCACCAACACCATGCACAAGGTTGCACCGCAGATACAAGACAAGATTACGATTCCAATCTTGCATATTGCGCAGGCAACTGCGCAGGCCTTGTTGACTGACGGTATTCAAAAAGTCGGTCTCCTAGGGACCAAGTACACCATGACTCAAGATTTTTACAAGGAGAAATTAATAGAGTCTGGGTTAGAAGTGCTGATTCCAGACCAAGCTGGTATTACAGAGGTCAATCGGATCATTTATGACGAACTCTGTCTAGGGGATATCAAAGAAAGCTCAAAGCAGACTTATCTTACCATTATAGATGATTTGAAAAAAGCTGGCGCAGAAGCTGTTATCTTGGGTTGTACCGAGATTGGTCTCCTTGTCAAGCAATCCGACACTGACCTGCCTCTCTACGACACAACAGTGATTCATGCAGAGAAAGCAGCGGAGTGGGCGGTAAATAAGTGATTATAGAAGACAAGTGCAATCGTAAGGTAGGTCATGTGACAGTGTTTAGTGATGCGCCGGATAGCGTGGTTGAGTTTGGGGAGTAAAAAATGGTAAATAAAAAGTGGTACTATAAAAACTTTAACATGGTTTCTGAGTTAGATATTTCAGGAGAGTTTATCTATAATGGTATATCTATTGTTAACAATATGAATTCAATTGATTCAGAGATGCCAACAGAATTATTTTTAGCTTTAAATATTTCTGTAGGAATTGAAAGATTACAAAAGATAATTTTAGTACTATGGGAATTTGATGAAAAAGAACTTATTGAGGAGTTCTCGGAAAGTATTAAGATTCATAATCATGTAGAATTGAATAGAAGGATTGAAAAAGCAGTAGGTAAAAAAGCTAATTTTAATAAACAAGAACATCAATTTTTAGAGCTTGTAAAGAACTTCTATTCTAATGCAAGATATGATAGATTTGCAGAGGTAGGAAATAGTTGGGAATATAAGCTAATTCATAAATTTTTTGCTGATAATCATATTGATTATGAAAGATCGATTTCTAACTCAAGTATTATTCTAATTAATGATAGCATAAGGAAGCTGATTGGACGAGTAGTTTTCAAAGTAGTAAATTACTATTATAAACTCGTTAAGGAGGGAAGCCAAAAATCGGGTACTTATTCATATGAGCTTAGAAATGATTCAAAGGCTCAGAAAATATTTTTACATACGGAAAATAGTAGGGGATTAAGTTCTATAAAAATAGATGAAAGAATAGCCATAAGTGAAATTCTTGTTTATTTAAGAAATACAACTGATAAATCCTCGTATTTAAAATTTATTGAAGAAATATCTCCTCTAAATTTTGATAAAATGGAAATTAGTAGATACTTATCTGTATTCTTGCTGGAAAATAGAGCTCCTCAATATTTAATTGATGAAATTGAATATATCTACGATAAAGAAGATGTTAATATACGCGAAAGAATAGAGTACTTAGATTTAATGACAAAAGATAATATGCAAGTTCTATTTGATTTCCCTTATCAAAAGAGAATTTATACACTTCTACAAGATATAAAAAAGAGGAAGGATATTTGCATAGAAATAATAACAGGGTTACAAGATGCTAATTGTTATATTGATGATAGTGAAATTCAAGAGGTTATAAAATCTATCATTGATAATGCTAATAAATACCTGAGTAATGAGATTTCAAGAGAAATATTTATTAATGACTTTAATGATTTTTATAGGATTTTGGAAGATAAACATGTAATAGAGTTTTGGGAAAATTTAATTTTAGATGAAGAAGCGAATTAGATTAAAGGAGCAAAACAATGATTAACCGTTACTCTCGCCCCGAAATGGCGAACATTTGGACTGAGGAAAATAAGTACAAGGCTTGGCTGGAGGTAGAGATTCTGGCTGACGAGGCTTGGGCTGAGCTGGGTGAGATTCCCAAGGAAGATGTGGCCTTGATTCGTGAGAAGGCGGGCTTTGACATTGACCGCATCTTGGAGATTGAGCAGGAGACGCGCCACGATGTGGTGGCCTTTACGCGTGCGGTTTCTGAGACGCTGGGTGAAGAGCGCAAGTGGGTGCACTATGGCCTGACCTCGACCGATGTGGTGGATACGGCCTACGGTTACCTCTACAAGCAGGCTAATGACATCATCCGTGAGGATCTGCGCCGCTTCACCGACATCATTGCAGAGCGGGCGCGGGAGCACAAGTTCACCATCATGATGGGACGGACCCACGGAGTGCATGCGGAGCCTACGACTTTCGGTCTCAAGCTCGCAACTTGGTACAGCGAAATGAAGCGCAACATTGAGCGTTTTGAGATTGCGGCTGCGGGTGTGGAAGCCGGAAAAATCTCTGGTGCGGTTGGGAACTTTGCCAACATTCCGCCATTCGTGGAAAGCTATGTCTGTGAGAAATTAGGAATCCGTCCACAAGAGATCTCGACTCAAGTCTTGCCACGTGACCTCCACGCTGAATACTTCTCTGCCTTAGCCTTGATTGCGACGTCTATTGAGCGCATGGCGACTGAAATCCGTGGTCTGCAAAAGTCTGAGCAGCGCGAGGTGGAAGAGTTCTTTGCCAAAGGTCAAAAGGGCAGCTCTGCCATGCCGCACAAGCGCAATCCAATTGGCTCTGAAAATATGACTGGTCTGGCGCGTGTCATTCGTGGCCACATGGTGACAGCCTTTGAGAATGTCTCTCTCTGGCATGAGCGCGATATTTCCCACTCATCAGCCGAGCGGATTATCGCTCCGGACACGACCATTCTCATCGACTATATGCTCAACCGCTTTGGTAATATCGTCAAGAACCTGACCGTCTTCCCAGAAAATATGAAGCGCAACATGAACTCAACCTTTGGTCTTATCTTCAGCCAGCGGGCTATGTTGACCTTGATTGAAAAAGGCATGACGCGGGAGCAGGCTTATGACTTGGTGCAGCCAAAGACCGCCCAGTCCTGGGACAATCAAGTAGACTTCAAGCCTCTGCTCGAAGCAGATCCAGAAGTCACTTCCCGTCTGACTCAGGAAGAGATTGATGAAATCTTCAACCCAGTTTACTATACCAAACGCGTAGATGAAATATTTAAGCGCGTGGGCCTGGATTAGACAAAAAGATAGGCACTTCGTAAGAAGTGCCTATTTTCTTTTTCTTAAATTTGACTGGCCAGCTGTCCGATTTTCTTGAGCATTTCTTGGCGTTGTTGGTCTGTTTTGCGCTCTACTCCGTTGAGCTCTGTCAGTTTGACTCGAGAAATACCGCAAGGTTTCAGGATTTGATTTTTAAGCACTTTGCCGTAGTCTTGGACGAAAGGCAAGGCAAAACCTGGTGTATTATGGCTGACGATAATCCAGCCGGACTTGCCTTGCAGG
>CAURIH010000006.1:0-7677 GCA_963525085.1 uncultured Candidatus Saccharibacteria bacterium | reverse complement strand
TTTAATAAAGCGTTAGAAATCTTGCTTTATGTAAATAAAGAGCCTTTTTAGTATCGGATAAATTAAAAGTATTATTTTTTGAGAATATCCAGGAAGCTTTCACTGAATACCCAGGCTATAAGCTTAGGGTGAATCCATGACTACTGATAAGAACCTTCCAAAACCTGAGCATGGAACGGTCCAGGCTCAAGATATTCATGAGATAGAGAAAGAATCTGAAACGGATTCGGCTGAGAAGCAGAATTCGTTTCCTCCTGCTCTTATAGCTGTGCAGATCATTAGGCTATTGCTCGAAGCTGCGCTTCTCCAGAGTACGTTAATTTCTTCCCTTTCTTATAATATTAGGTCTAGTGGTTTTCTAGGTTTTCTTTTTATTCTCACTCTTTTTTCACCCTTTATTATACATATTCCATTGCAAATTGTGGCATGTATAAAGATGATTTGGGGAACTAAAACCGCGTGGATCTTGGGGACAAACGCCTATGGTCTGCTCGCTGTTGCGCCTCTTGCTGCTTTTTATACATCGTTCATTATAGGGGTAACGGCTTCAAATGTAGATGTTCAACCATTACGGTGGATTCTAGGCGCCTGTGCTCTTGAGGCGATTATGAGTGTTTTCATGATTATTGTAGTGATTATATATAACCGGAAAAGGAAAAAATTATCATCTCACAACAAAAATATGGGTGTGGATAAAGGTTCAATATCGAATAATACTTTATCTGGTTTCAAGAGCGCGGTATACGAAACGGACGATTCAAAAACTCTGAAGAAGCATCATGAAGATCCGATTGTAGAAATTCCTTGGCAGCACGTTAACGTTAGGTCGCAGAAGAAAGATCAGGGTGAACAGCAATGAGCACCGATAAGAATTTTTCAACCGCTGATAATAATGATCCGCACCCTCCCGTGGAAAAGCAAAGTGCATCGAATAATCCGGAGAATGCACGTCAAGAGCCCGAATATACACAGCTGTATGGTCTAGAAGGCACCGACGGTAAGATGTCCTTGGATCCCCAGGCGTCCCCAGAGCCTCAGGGCGCTGAGGGAAAGGAAGAGCTTCATAAACGCATATCAAAACAGTTTGATATAGATCCCAACACCCGCGAGCCTCTTCTCATAGCACAGGCTATCAAGAATATTCTAATTATTATTCCTGCGCTCATCATACTGGTTTTTCTTGTCGGTGGATTTATTTTCGGTTTGATTCATGAGATTGATAATATTTCCCTGACTATCATAACTATTTTAATCATTATTGCACTGCCCTATATAGTTCACGTTATCTTGCAGGTTGTCGCGTTTATGCGGTTTAGGAAATCAGTCAAGTTTCGGTGGATACGAGGCGCCAATATTTACGGCCTTATTGTTGCCCCGATCTCCGAGGTTACCTATGTGCCGTTTATGCTAGAGCGGATTCTTAGGTCATATTCATCTGCCGAGAGCTCTCTTGCAATAGTGGGGGTTATGGTAGCCCTTTACGAGGTTATTTTGGGCATCTTAATGATTGTTGTCACGACAAATAGTATTAAAAAGACAGACAAATCTTCAAAACAAAAGCAGCATGAGGTATCCGAAGGAGTGCCTGATGAATCGCTCTAGAATCCCTTTGCCTTCGGCTGCACCTGGCGATTCCATGCCCAAAATCCCGTTCCGTAAATTCCTTCTTAGGGCACACGTGTAAGGTGAGACAAGTCGTCGTTGAAAGCATACGCGGTGCTATGGTTGAGCTACCAACGACACCACCGATACACATAGAGAGGAGAGCATGATGCGGCAGCTTTACGCGGCGCAGAAAATCTTCAAGATTACCGACCACTATGTCGTCACCGACGAAGGCGGGTACACGGTATATCAGGTTGATGAGAACTACCGGGTTCTCGGCAAAAACATGAATGTGACGAATGTTGAGACCGGCGTGCAGTTCACGCTGGAGCGGCAGCTTGGGCTCGGTACCGTTTTCAACGTTGGCTTTTCCACTGGCGACCAGCTGTATATGCGCAAACGGTTTAAACTTGCTGGGCTCAACATAGAGGCCTACCTCAACCAGACTCCGCTTCAGATCGGGGGTAGTTTCTGGGAAGGTAACTTTGAGATTGTTCTTGAAGGAGGTATCGTCGCCGCTATTCACAAGCCTAGGTTTAAGATGCGCGACAAATATCAGATTACTGTGTACGACCAGCGTTTTCAAGACCTTGCTATTGCAGTTCTCATCGTTGTTGATTATCTATCTGATCAGCGGCAGAAGAACAGGCCTAGAATTAGTTTTCACGGATCCTAAAGTCCCTCCTATGCGTCAGGTTTGATGAGGCGCGAGCAGATAGTATTGTGGCGAGCAGATAATCGATTGTTATCTGTTCGCCACAATACTATCTGCTCGCGGGGATTAAAGCGTGCTTATAGAGATTTACTTCTTAAAACACCTAAGAAAAAATATTTAAAGAATGAAGCATTTATAAAGACTTACGAACCATAACGTTATATTTTTATGTGACATGCCCGAATAAGAAATATGACATTTAAAAGTTTTGAACAATGACCACTCTGATATAGAGCATAAAATACATGAACTTCTGTCTTGCGCGATACAGCAAAACAGCCTCAAAGGGTTGAAAACTCGCCTGTGTGGCTTCTACGGTAGGGGCAGAGGCGTTCAGGAAAGCGCTACGCAGTAAATGCATTATATGAAGTGACTGAGTATAGCTTTGAGATGTGTTGCTGGTATGTAGCTCTTGCAGATATATTCTGGGCACTCTAAATAAAATCCTCGCTTCGGAAGAGGAAATGTCATAACCCTGCGCCTTCTTTTATGAGGCGTTCACAGATAGTACGCAATCCACAATGCTTTTTGTAGTTCTACAGTGGCGAGTGCGCGTATCCAACCACCATGTGAAAGGAAGATAAGTAACATGACTCTCGAAAATCCCGGACTTTCTCGCCGTAAGTTGCTGCGTACTACCGCTATTGGCGTGCCTGCTGCTGGTCTACTCGCTTTCGGCTCCACCCTTGTGACCGCACCGAGCGCGCAGGCTTATCACGCGCTAGTTGGTGCTGATGGCTGGTGGGGGTCAAAAACTTCCAGTGGGCTCCAAACTTTCTTAAATATTACCCAGCATGCTCAGGTGAGCGTGGATGGTGTGATTAGTTCTCAGCCGTCAAGTCTGCAGGCTTCATGTCCCGGTCTTGCTGGTGGCTGGGAGTGGGTTGATGATGCTCAAGCATCTGGCTCCCAAACAATAGTTGCGATGCAAACTTGGCTAGGTGTTGGAGCTGACGGGATTTTTGGTTCTGAGACTATCAGTGCCCTGCAAGCCCATTATGGACTGACAGCGGATGGAACACTAGATGGACCGTCGCCGACAATTCTGACTCTGCAGAATGAAATTAACCATTACCTTCGCGCAGACAATGATGAGATAGCGAAGAATAATTAACGCTACTACCGGTGATGGTTTTATGGTGTGCTGAAATCTTCTCCAACTTCCTGCACCAGAAAAATACGCAAAGGAGGGTATTCCTGATGACTCTCGAAAATCCTGGACTTTCTCGCCGTAAGCTGTTGCGTACTACCGCTATTGGCGTGCCTGCTGCTGGTCTACTCGCTTTCGGCTCGACCTTGGTAACTGCAACGAGCGCGAATGCTGTTGATGTTGACGGCTACTGGGGTTCGGAGACCTCGACAGGTTTTCAGAAATTTCTGAATGCCTTTCTGAGTGCTGGATTGGACGTTGATGGCATGATCAGCTCTCAGCCTTTGAGCATGGCTTCTTCCTGCTCCGGCATCGTTGGTGGTTGGGAGTGGGTAGAAGATTCTCAGGCCAAGGGATCTCCCACTATCGGGCTGATGTTTATGTGGCTGACTCATGATCCAGACGATACTCTTGAGGCAAAGACGCAAGAAGGGAGCGCGTCTTTGATTCAAGAAACGGGCGAACCTTTGTCCAATAACCAAATTTCGCCTACACACATCAAGCTCATGCAGGGTCATTATGGGCTTACCCGCGACGGCGTTCTGTCAGCTCCATCGCAGACCATTAAGGCCTTGCAAAAGGAGATCAACCAGTACGTTGGCTAATCCAATGTGACAGTTCTTCACGTGTCGGGAGGGTGGATCGGCCATCTAGTGGTATATCCATCATCCCGACAAGGAAGACATCTTCCAGCTCTAGCTTTCTGTACCTGAAAATACGCAAAGGAGGGTATCACTATGTCGAATGAACATTCTGGTATTTCGCGTCGTCGCTTGCTGCGCACCGCCTCCATAGGCATTCCCGCCGCAGGCGTTTTGGCGCTGGGGTTCAGCATCGTTAGCGTCCCAGCTGCTCAGTCGCTTGAGGCTGATGGTTATTGGGGTTCCGAGACAACCTCGCAGCTTCAAAAGTTTTTCTTCAATATATTTGCGCAGGAACTCGGTCAGCCTACATACGGGTATGAAGACGGTGTCGTGAAATATCAGCCTGTATCGCAGCAGTCCGCAAACCCCGGGCTGGGCAGCGGATGGCAATGGGAATCCGATGGGGGAGCGCAAGGCTACGACTTCACCATCTATTACCTGCAGCGTTGGCTGGGTGGCGTGGAGGCCGACGGCACGATTGGCCCCAATACCATCAAGGCTCTGCAAAATCATTACGGTCTCACGGCAGATGGTCGCCTAGATGGACCTTCAGAGACTATCAAGGCTTTGCAGAACGAGATTAGCCAGTACGTCGGTTAGCTCTGCGTGAGATTTGATGATGCGTGAAAAGCACGTTGGTGCTTCTCAGCGAACATATATTTTCATCCTGAAGGAGGATAAAAATGACGAACGAACATTCTGGGCTTTCTCGCCGCAGGCTGGTGCGTACTGCCGCTGTAGGCGTACCCGCCGCGAGTTTGCTGGCTTTCGGCTCCACTCTGGTGACCGCAACAAGTGCGAGTGCGGTTAGCGTTGATGGTTACTGGGGAGAGGAAACCTCTGCAGGGCTCCAACGCTTTATGAATGCCGTGCGTGGGGCCGGGTTGTCGGTGGATGGAGTTATTAGTTCTCAGCCATCAAGTATGGCTCCATCCTGCTCGGGTATCGTCAGCGGTTGGGAATGGGTCGATGATGCACAGGCCTCTGGTTCCCCAACCATGCTGGCCATGTATCAATGGCTTGGATCCGGGACTCATGGGCAACATCTTTTCCTCAAAATTGAGGAATGGGGTGCGAATGTAACTGGCTACAGCATCACAGGCGTTCATATCAAGCTTTTACAAGAGCATTATGGTCTGACGGCGGATGGAACTTTAGATAGTCCATCACCAACTATTGAGGCTTTGCAGAACGAGATTAACCAGTACGTCGGCTAAAACCCGGTGTTGCTCTTTCACCAGTTAGTGCACAGTCCTATTCGAACTAATTGAGGAGAAAAAATGATATTTCGTAAATCTGATCATCCTCGTCGTAAGTCGATGCGCGTAACCTTGTTCGTGACCCCCATTGTGGGTGCCCTGCTAGCGCTTGGTTTCATGACGGCTCCGGCGGCGAATGCAGGGATTGCCGATAACTCGACAGGCGCAATGCAGGCAGAATCTGAGCAGCTTCATCAAGAAGCCCGGGACGCTACAGATCTAGCAAATAAGTTTGACCAGGATAACATCGCGATTAATGATTCTGCCGCCGAGGATCTGCGTGATGCTGCGCAGAAGGCTGAAGCGATGGCTCAAGAACGAGACCAGGCAGTTCAGGCTGTTGAAGATGCTGATCGTGACGCCGCCAGCCTCTTTGAATAAATAATTCGCAACTAAGTTGTGTGAAGAAGTGATATTGGGGCTTGTGAGCTTTTGACTGGTGCCAAGATTGCTTCAAACCTTTTATGAGCCTTAGTTGAGGAAGGAGTATTATGACTCTCGAAAATACCGGACTTTCCCGTCGTAAACTGTTGCGTACTACCGCCATTGGCGTACCCGCTGCGGGTATGCTCGCCTTCGGCTCGACCTTGGTAACCGCGACGAGTGCGAATGCGCTTGAGGTTGATGGTTACTGGGGAAGTGAAACTACACGTATGTATCAGAGGCTCGCTGCGCTTGAGGTGGTAGATGGCATCGTCTCAAGTCAGCCTGCGTCTCAAGCGAGTGCTAACCCTGGGCTGACGAGTGGCTGGGATTGGGTTTCTGATGATGCCGCCTCCGGTTCAGAAACCATCAAAGATTTGCAGCGCTGGCTCAAAGTGACCCAGGATGGGCTCATGGGCTCGCAGACTATATCTGCACTTCAGGCGCGTTATCACCTCCCTCAGGATGGGGTATTGAGCGAGGAGTCTCCCACCATTAAGAAGCTTCAGTCAGAGCTTATCGCGGTTACCTATGACTAATTCAACATACTGAAAATACATCGGTTACCCGATTTTTCTCCGCAATTTCTAGATATGTGAGGAGGATAAAAATGATGAACGAACATTCTGGGCTTTCTCGCCGTAAGCTGTTGCGTACCACCGCTATTGGTGTGCCCGCTGCAGGTATGCTCGCCTTTGGCTCGACCCTTGTGACCGCGCCAGCTGCGAACGCTGCTATAGAAGCTGATGGTTACTGGGGTACGGAGACGACGGAACTTCTCCAAAGTTTCCTTATGCAAGGGGTTCTTGGTCAGTGGTGGTTTCCTGGCTATCCTTTTGGGGATCCTTCGGGGACTATTTCTTCTCAGCCAATATCACGTGCTGAGGAGAACCCCGGTCTGGCTTCAGGCTGGCAGTGGGTTTCCGATGAACAGGTGAAGGGCTCCGGTACTATCGCTAGGTTGCAGCGTGAAAAGCTGGGCTTCGAGAAAGGCGACGGGATTATTGGTCCTCAAACGATTAGTGCTCTGCAGACCTGGCTTGGGCAAACCGCTGACGGCGTGCTTGACGGACCTTCGCCAACGATCGAGGCTCTGCAAAACTATCTGAACTCTCATGTACCTACGACTTAAAAAATAAGTTATCGCGAAAATGGCGTGACATGTTCTCACCTCGTATGTGGTGATGTGAAGAAGGAATATTATGACTCTCGAAAATACCGATCTTTCTCGCCGTAAGCTGCTGCGCACTACCGCCATTGGCGTACCCGCTGCCGGTGTGGTTGCTTTGGGAGCGAACCTGGTGATGGCCCCAGCTGCGAATGCAGAGACTGACTTGGGTGCCAAGATGAAAGTAGAGTCTGAGAAGCTTCAGGAAAAAGCTCAGAGGGCTAAAGAACTAGCAGACAGCTTCGATCTTGATGCCGCAGCATTTGATGATCCTGCCCTTGAGGCTGCCGTCAAAGATATCAGCGGCCAGCTGCATGATGCTGCTCAAAAAGCCGAAACGTTGGCTCAGCAACGAGCCCAAGAAGCTCAGGCTGTTGAAGATGCTGATAGTGAAAATGCCAGCCGCTTTCAATAATTCGTAGCCAATTGTGTGAGGAAGCGAGATTGGGGCTTGTGAGCTTTTGACTGGTGCCAAGATTGCTTCAAACCTTTTATGAGCCTTAGTTGAGGAAGGAGTATTATGACTCTCGAAAATACTGGTATTTCCCGCCGTAAGTTGTTGCGTACCACCGCCATTGGTGTACCCGCTGCAGGTATGCTCGCCTTTGGCTCGACCCTTGTGACCGCAACGAGCGCGAATGCTCTTACAGATGATGGGTACTGGGGCTCCGAAACGACGGTTGAGCTGCAGAAGCGTCTCAACAGCATAGCTG
>CAURIH010000005.1:0-9185 GCA_963525085.1 uncultured Candidatus Saccharibacteria bacterium | reverse complement strand
TCTTGTCCCGCTTGCGCGTGAGTCTTGTCCCGCTTGCGCGTGAGTCTTGTCCCGCCCTATGCCATGTTTTTGCTGTTGAGAATATGTTTTTCGGGGTCCCCCTATAATGCCTATACTCCTATATACCTGTAACAAACCCTGTAGGTTGGGTTCAGTGTTTCGTAGCCAAACATATGTGGATAACTGTGTTTTGTGGGTGGAATAATTAAAAGGGGGAAACGAAATGTGAAGGGCCCATCGTGGGTTACGGTTTTTTGTGCTGCCGCGAAAATCACCTCACGGTGATTTCCTTGGCCTCTAATGGATTAAAACACGATAGATGATAGAAGTACTAGGGATTAAGGATTCATGGCTTCTATGAGGCCGCTAGAGGGGTTTTAAGGGCCTATAGACGAAAAGGGGATGGGGATTCTCAAAAACCCTCAGCTATATCAGCGCCGGCAGCCCCATCACAGAGATCAAAATACCGACATGGTAAACACCAATAGGTATTTCCTAGGTTCAGGAAGCGCCAACCATCCTGAACCTAGGAAATACCCCTAGACTAACACTCAATGCTGGCTCTCGCACGCCCTGAGCTTGTGGAAAAACCGCTGCTTAGTTAGCTGAACCCGAACCAACAAACTTATTTTAGATATGCTTCTACAGCGTAATTGAGTAGTTCGTGTGGATCAATGCCTTCGGCTTGAGCTTTAGACATAATTTCTTCCACAAGCTCAGGACGTAATCCAAGTAACAGACCACGATAGTGTGGATTATATTCAGCGTTGCTGGGGTTCAACGCTGATTCAAGAATTCTAATCATGCTCTGACCTGCTTCATCTCCTTGACGTAGCGGTGCACAGTGCCGATCGAATAGCCGGTTTTTTCAGCGATCGCCGGAATCGTCAGTCTTTGGTTGCGTAGCTCTTGAACGTAGACACGCTTTTCATGAGCACGGGCAAGATAGACCTCTCGGGGTTCAGAAGTCCAGCGGATGATCGTATTGGTTGAAAAACCGGTTTTTTCAGCAATTTCCCGAATGGTCTTGCCGTTACGGGGGATGCACTGGCGTTTAACAGTCATTGATAGCCTCCTGAATGGTGGTACGACGCGATGGCCCCCAGCGGTTTTTTGCGCCTTTTTGTCCGCGATGACGCTGGATTTCACTGAATTGCTCTGGCGTGAATTTCCGCCAGATCCACCAGGCGACTGAACGTGCTAAGCGGCGGATTTCTTTTTCTGGCAATGGTTCCCGTGATTCATTTTCCAAAGCTAAGTTAAGATCTGTAGCTTTAATCGCAACAGCTTCCAACCAAGCTTCTTGCTCGTCGGCCCAGTAGTGCTTGATAGCACGGTATCCCCAGCAGCGGAGGCGGTCGAAGATATCCAGGTTGCGGCCGACTCCGCTTGTATGGCGAGGTCGAGGATCTGTTGCTGCTGGTAAAGCCCTGATTTTATCTAGTGCAGCCGCTAATTCGTAGAGTCCGTAACAGGGAAAATCTTCATCCCAGAGAGTAAGTTGGTTATCTCCTGGAGCAAGGGGATTTTTCATGATTCGGCCTGAGTATGCAGGATCACCACCTAATACGGTCGTAATGCCGGTCTCCACCCTCGCAAGGAGATTGACAGGCCGTCGTTTAGCGGCATTAGTCAAACATACTGGGTTGGCAAGCGCATAGCCGATATGGCCGGTTCCAACCGGGTTTTGAGTCCTCACTGACCAAGTGGCGGGCGGCAGTCCACACAGGCGGGGAAGATCTATAACATCAGCAGCATCAATATCAGCGATAATCAGTGACTGAATACATGCAGGATTCGCCTCAATATACGGCAAAGCCAGGGCATTTTCCCTACTAGTGCGCCGATATGGGCCAGTTTTTACCATGGCCGCCAATGGAGCGTGCGGAAGATAAGATTGTTCAAAAAGGACAGTCTGATCCTGGTTTACCACGGTAGAAAGTAGTGATACAGCCATAGATAGGTAAGGAAAAATAGAAATACTTCTGTATTTTTAGTCTAAACTATGACCAGGATTGTGCGAGAGAAAACGATGATTATCTTTTGACGTTTTTGGATGATTAGAGAAAAGATACAATGCTATCGTCATTAGTATAACAACTAATGCTATAAAGGCTGATATCAGTAGAAGCCATAAAGCAATTCCCCCTTCGCCTGAAATGAGGATTGGAATTAGTATTAGGACAAGGGAAATAAATATTAATGTTGACATAATTCCCAGAAGTACAAAAAGGATAAAAATAATTTTCTCCCTCTTTTTATGTACTAGAGAGAGTAATAATTTAAACATATAATTTATCTTTCTGGGGTAAGGGGTCTTGATGGGTAAATGCAGGAACATCTTATAACAAAACGTTGATTGCATGGGGTGACGGAGGTGATTGTGATAGGGGGCACTTGTGTCTTTCTTATAGTTTTTGGGGTGTGAACTAGGTGTAATGTGCTGGTGTGCCGGTACACAGTGACTCGGTACAATGTGTGCTTGAGTACTGTGTGCCGGTACTTTTTGGGGTTGTTTTCCCAGTTCGCTGTGCCGGTGTGCTGGTACCTCAGGACAATGTTTGCTGAGGTGCCTATGTGTTGGTGTACCGGTACACTGTGCGGTTGGGTGCAATATATACACACCACAAAAACACATACTATTTCAATGATCAATACAATTTTTGATGGTGTGCTAGTATGATGGTGTGCTGTTAATTTTGTAGGGAGGTGGCATATGGTATCTATAGCAATTGTGAATGCTAAAGGGGGGTGTGGAAAAACAACGACGGCAATGATGTTGGCTCAAATGGGGCGGGAAGCGGGGTATTTCACCCGGGTGGTGGATCTAGATCCGCAGGAAAGTGCCTTGTCATGGGCAAGGGAAGCACAAGAAAAAGGTGAATCGCTCTCGTTTCCAGTCGAGTCGATAGATAGTGACCAGCTGGAAACGGAGTGGGAGGAAGATATTGTCTTTTTTGATACACCACCAATTATTCCTACAGTGATTGATGCTGCTGTAGATGCTGCGGATTTTGTCATTATTGTTGCGATGCCAGAACCAGCGGTAACGTACCAGGCTTTGCGGATTATTTCAGCTGTAAATCATCGTAACTACGCTGTGCTCCTTGTGCGGGTCACTGCCGGTCGATTGCTTTTAGAAGAGACATTACAGACATTTTATGATGCAGAAATCCCGGTTTTTCGTGGGTATATCTCTGATCGTGAAGAAATTAAACGGCGGTGGGGTCGAAGTCTAGATGGGCTGCGGCCGGGTGCGCACGGGTATAAAAGTGTTTTTTCTCAACTATTCAATGATAAATAGTCTATTTCCCAAGGAAGGTTATGATGGCAGGAAAAAAATCAACAACAATTAAACCTTTGACTGTGACAAAGCGGCAGCGGGTGCGCAGTGGAAGTGTAAAAGAGGTATTTTCTGAGGCCGCCTATGAGGAAGAAAAACGAACAGCAGCAATCAGCGTGTATCTCACGCCAGAAAAGCGCCGTGCTTTTCGACGCTGGGCATTTGACCGTGAAGTGTCAATGAGTGATTTATTGGCAGCAAAAGTAGATGAAATTATGGCCGAAGAAGAATGATTTTTTGAGGTTATTATGCTAGATCAAAATCAAGCATGGCGATACCGGGTTAAAAAGATTATGCGGGTGATAAAAATAGTATTTTCTATTGCCTTTATTCTGGCGTTGCTTTTTGCAATTTATGTTATTATTTATTTGATTAAGTATGGCGATTTGCAATGGGGGGCGATTTTGTTTTGGGTGGTTTTATTTATGGCTACTCCTTCGTGGAAGTGGATCTGGATTGATCGCCACCGCCCGGGGCGGTTCTGATATAGGGTTGGTTGGTTGGCTGGCTGGGGTTCATCCGTTAAAGGCCACCTCCAACAGTTGGAGGTGGCCTTTAATTCAATCAATTATTCAATCAAATTAGGCTTTGATTGGTGATGATGTAATCATTTGATTGAATTGGGTTTGGGCTTGGTTGATAGCTTGATTAAGGTTGTGTTGGGCTTGGGACATGCCAGCAGGAGCAAGCGTTGAATCTCCAGTCGGGGTGTCAGGTTTGGGGTCAACATTTGCGCCTTGCCCAGTGACAGTGCCGTCGGTGATGCGGGTGGGGGTGGATTGTTCGATGGGGGTATGGCCTGGTTCGCCGGATGGTTTATTGCCGACGAGCCGTTTGTATCCATATTCTTCGCGCTTGGAGTCCTCTAGGTCCCATACGGTGTCGGCAGCAACTGCTTGGAGTGCTTCGGTACCGCCAGGGACGGTAGCAGCCCCTGCGGTTGCTCCTGCGGCGGCACCGGCTGTTCCGCCGACAACTGCTCCGGCACCAATGCCGACTCCGGCACCGACAGTGGCACCGACTGCGGCTCCTGCGGCAGGCCCTGCGGCGGCGGCAATGACGTGGCAAGGAACGCCGATTTGTGGGGCAACAACTGTGGTGACTCCGCAGGCAACTTGTGCGGGAATTTGTGCGGCGGTTCCGGCAACGCCGCCAACTACACCTCCGGCAACTCCTGTGCCTGCACCGGCAAGCAGTGCTCCGCCGGCTGCTCCGGCAACGCCGCCGATCACGGCACCAGTGCCTGCTGCGGCGGCAGCTCGATCAAGGAGTACGCGTTTTTGTCCAGTTCTTGAGTAGAAGTTTTTCTGGGCAGCGTTATACACATGAGCCGGGCCGATTGTTTTTTGAACATCAGGGTCAAGAATTAACAGTCCGCCAGATTCTTCAACAACTTGTCGATCGACATATTGGACTTCAGTGATAACGACAGGTTTCGACTCAATGTAAACCACACGTTCTTGTGGCACTAATGGCTGTGCTGCTTGTTCAACTCCGGGGAGTGCGCTTTGCACCGGTGCGGGTACAGGTGTTGCTTGACGATTGGGTACCTGTGGACTGGGGGAGTTGCGCTGCGGTACTTGCGGGCTTGGTGTCGAGCGCTGTGGCACCTGTGGAGTGGGGTCGGCGTGAGCAATACCGTTGCTTAGTAAAACACTAGCGCTGATAGCACAAGCGGTTGCGTGCTTAATCTTCTTTTTTAAACTCATAGAAAACTCCCTATTGATTTTATTCAGGCATAGATTTTACTTCATTTTGTTTCTTCTGCATATCTACCCCTACTTTTCGCCCCCCATGTTTTCGAGCCCGGCGTTTCCGGGGTGATATTAACCGGCGATTGAGTGTTGCTTCGCTGATGCCGAGAGTGTGGGAAATTGTGGCTTTATCTATACCAAGCTCAACGAGTGAGTAGATTGATGATGTAAACCCTTCCCTGACGTGAGTGATATCATCTTCTAACTCTGTCAAATTTTTGTATTGAGTTACTGAGTTAAGAAGGAGTTCTCGGGCTTGTTTTTCTTTGCGCTCAAATTCTTCTCGGGCGTGATTGAGAGCGTTATCAACTGCTGCAACAATATGGTCTGAATGGTGATTGGGAACTTCTGATTTTTTGTCCATGGTTTTACACCCTAGCAGGATGTCAAAGTAGTGATTGTATGACACCACAAAAAGAGGAATAGAGATGTATATGGTGTAACATAATGTGTAATGTAGATGTAGTAGTTAAGTAATATAGAAGTAAGTGAAATTACATGTATCTTACATGTATCTTACTTTCCTCTGCCCGCTACCTGCACTTTTCCATAAAAATGGAAAAGATACCAAATCCTACCACCCCCCCCCAGCGATAAAATCTTGGTGATGGGTGGTAGGATTTGGTATCAAAGTTGGCACTTTGTGCAGGTGGCGGGCAGAGGAAAGTAATGGTTTGGTGGTTTTTATGTGTTGTAGGAGAAGGGGGAGGAGTCTATGTATGAACTACCCGAAAAGGTAAGCTTATTGTTTATATTTTTGATCTAAATGGTTATCTTTTCGGGTAGTTCATACATAGATTTTGAAGGAGGTTTTATGATTGAGTTTGTAATCGTAAGATCGCTGTTTTTAATGGCCCGATCCGTGGGATCGTGTCTTTGGCTACTAATGAAAGGAATAACATGAACAACCAACAAGCCAAACTACAAGTAGTTGAATTCATCCACACCATGCGCATAATTCGACGCTCAACACTCATCAGACTCTTAGAACACTACTTGGGTGAAAAAAAAGATGCCACATGGAGTGTTTACATTCACCGACTCATACAAGAATCTGATTTAGTTTATCTGCGCAAGAATAACGGCCAAGAAGAAAGCATTATCGGAACAGAAGAAAAACAAGGAATTCCCCTCCTTGAAGTACAAGCAGGACACGAACTTCGAGTCACCGAAGTAGCAGTCGAATTTATCCGAGCAGGATTCATCTGGGTACCCGCATTAGCAACAGGTAAAGGTGCATCAAAAATATCAGATGGTGTGGCATGGATGGGAGAATATCGAATCGAAGTAGAAATCGAACTCTCAGCAAAAAAACAATCACGATGGAAAGGCATTATCGACCGCTATCGAAATCAACAAAAAACCTCACCATTTGGAGTCTGTTACATCTTTGGAAATGATGGGTTACGACGCAGCTTTCGTAACCTTATGGCCGCAGAGAAAACCACAGGATATTGGTACCTGGGAGTAACAGACTCCGATCAAGTAAAAGAACGACAAAAAACCGATGCCGCTATCGTAACTGAAGTAAAATCAGCAATCGAAAACGGAGCAATCCATACACCTCAACAAAACCCCGATACTCAAACCACCCTGACAATCGAAAACCACCCCGACAATCATCCAGAATTCGCACCACAACCAATCTATTCTCAGGCGGAACTCGCTCGGCAAAAGCTGGCACAATACCGGGAAGAAAAGGGAAAAAATAAATGACAGCAAACCCAGGAACGATATTTTTGGTAGCAGTTGCTACATGGTTGCCGCTCGTGCTTTTTGTTATCGGGTGTATCATGGCAACTCGAATACTTTCTCAGCAAAATGTTTTTCAGCGGTATGAATGGTACTGGATGAAAGTGACAGGCAGACTGCGAATAGGGCTTGTTGGTGCATCGGGTATTGCTATTGTTCTTGCCATATATTCAACCTGGAGAATTCTCCAGGTATGGGCGTTGCGTCCGATCAAATCACAGTTGTTAAAACACACGTCTACAACTCCAGAGTGGTGGGGTTTTGTAACCCAATATATGGGTTACACGGTTACAACAATGGTGCTATTCCTGCTTGCAGGATTATTACTTACCCCTTTAGTTATTGTTGCTGGCCGTCATATGTATCTATGGAAACTGAAATTCCGCCGTAGCTCTATTGCAGATGTTGTGGGATTGGAGTTGACTGAACAAGCAATTCAGCGTCGATCCGCTGTTGATAAAGCTGCTGAGTATGGGATTATCATTGACTCTAAGCTTAATGAGATTCGACCAGGAAAAAATGTTGTCCATGCACCGCTAAAAACAGCTACAGCAAGTGGGAATGTCTATGCATTTGCTGCCATTGTTCCACGTATGTTGACTGCTAGTAATCAGCAAAATCCCCATTGGCAATACAAGGATTTATTAATCGTCCCGCAAAAACCTGGTAATGCGCGTGCGATTATTATTGCTGAATCCGGTTCTGGTAAGACGGAACTTCTTACATCTGTGATGGTCAGTCACCATGCACAGAATGATCCCATCATCTTGATCGACGGAAAAGGAGACCAATCAGACGCAGAAAAAATGAAAATCAATCATGGGGCAGAAGTGCACAACGGTGGATATGATTTCTTTGCTGGAGAAAAAGACGATATTTTAGAACGGCTTATGAAGCTTATCCCAACCACAGAATCCACAACGTTCTATGCGGATGAAGCACGCGGTGTGATCCATGCTGTTCTTGATACCTGGGAAGACAGTAATTGTGCTGACATGACTGAATTCAAAATATTTTGGGATATTGCAGTAGCCGAGGAACAAGAAAAAGTCGCAGAAGAAGCCACAGAACCATACCTCACCGAGAAAGTTCAAGGCACCCAACGCCACCGCCGAGTCTGGGATACTTTGCAAAAAGGATTAAGTCAGGTAGAGACCTTTCATCATGACCAAGGGTGGTCGATACCCCAACTGTTGGATCAAGGAGGGATGCATGTGATCCCTATCGTTGCTGAAGATGAAGCCGATGTTCTTTTGGCGAATCTTTTAATCCATGATCTACGCAGATACCTAGCGACTAAAAAGCGCCGTCAGGAATCTGTGCCTGGAGTTATGATCATTGATGAATTTGCGCAAATTGTGCGAGAAAATCTCTCTGAGATGCCAGCACCTAAAATGGCTGCGAGCCTGTTCGAAACAACACGAAGTCTTAACATGGGACTCTATATCGCAGGTCAAAGTCTTGCTGCTATTGCTGAGGATCAAAATATGCAAAAGCGGCTTATGACAGCTGGTGCTGCTCTTATTGTTGGTCGGGGTAAAGATCCAGAAACTGAAGCAAATGCTTTCGGAACTGTATTTCACGCCGAATCTAGTGGAGAAGCGTCCGGTAGTTCTGCAACATCAACTAGGGCGCAACACACCTATCGGGTGTCACCTGAGTGGATTCGGACTTTGCCGAATGGTGTTTTTTATTTCGCTCAGCGAGGTGCTGTTCGGCAGATTATTGTCCTCCCAGCGTAAATACTAACACTAAGTTAGCTAAGTGGGGATTTTTAGTCCTCTTGCCATTGTCATTCCTGCCATGATTGCCGCCTGGAATATAAAAATTTGGGGAATAGAGAGCACAAAAAGTAACAATAGGTAATGTAGATCACAAAATTTAAAGCTACCTAGGGTTGAAAAATAACTAACATAATATTAGTATGTAATTTAACAGAGGAAATATTTATCCAAGGAGGTAAAAATGCAAACACTTGTGTTGGTCATTCAAACGTTGGCATTAATTTTTAGCGTTGCTACTCTTGTGTGTTCGATCGTTGTCTATGTGAAACTACGCAAGAGCTTAAGTGATCAGGAAAGTTGAGGGGCGATATGACTAGGAATTCTGTTGATCTTAACCCTATTCTTCGGGAAGTTATTGATCTAGCTGATGCATGCAAAGCTGCAAAAGATCACTGGGAAGTTATGAAAGAAATACGGGATAAAAAAATCCGCCAAGCAGTACGTCTTGGGGCAACTCAATATCGGATTGCCCAGGAGACGGGGATTACTGGGCCGCAGATTGGGCGGATTGTTCGGTGATGGGTTTTGGGGTGTGAACTAGGTGTAATGTGC
>CAURIH010000004.1:0-9767 GCA_963525085.1 uncultured Candidatus Saccharibacteria bacterium | reverse complement strand
GCCTGTTTGCCCTCCGGTTTTCAACCGGTCCGTATCCGTTTTATTGCAATGCGCGCCGAATGTCTTTCTTCGCGCTGTCTATGCCTCTGCCTACCCCGCCCACCAGTTCTCTACCAGCGAGTTGGATTTCTCCAGCGCCACGATGGTCGTCCTGCCATGCTTTCCGTATTTTTCAGACGGCCTCAATATATTTCCGAGAACAGAGGCCGTCTGAAACTTGAAACACACAAACCGCAGGCGACAAAAAAACCGCACAACGTGCGGTCGGTTTTTGGAACATTTTTTTAACGGAATGAAAGGCGGATAAATTTTCAGACGGCCTCTAATCTTAAAAAGCTGTCTGAAAAAACGAATCAATCAATAACGATAATCGGGGTGGCGGGAACAGCCTGAATAAAAGATTCTGCAGCTATTTGAATATTTTCCGCAGCCTTCAAGAGCTTTCTGCTCCGCCTTCTCTAGATAAACATCATTTTTTGCAGCATAACTTTCATTACTAACTGCTATAGCACCACATTGATTGCGATATTCGGTTACTGAACGACACCCTTGCCCATCTCTATGAGATGGATTTTTACCACCTCCCGATCTAATGCACATTTCTAGTGCCTCACGCCGAGCAGATTTATAACCTTTAGTATTGTTTTCTGCATAACCCACCGCATCATTGGCAGGATTATAATAAATGACACCCCAACGATTGGGAATATTAATTACCTGACGAGGTTGCCCTCCTGACTGATTATTACCGCTACAACCAGCTAAATACGGACGTTGTATACAAGGATTCATTACAGGATCATTAATGGCATTAAGCCCATTTGCAAAACCAAAACCACTAAACACTGCCATAGAAAATACTAAAAATATTCTTTTCATCATTTCACCCTTTATTTCTTCGCCTCACTACCACTATTTCCATCTACTTTACCCTGATTCACCAACGGATTATTATTGGAATCCCTCGTTACATTCCCACCGGTAAACATATTGTATCCGCTAAAACCGCCCAGCGAAGACCCAATCAGATTCCCCACCAGCAGCGGCGCTGTAATCATCAGCGTGCTCATCATCAGTCCCAAACCACCCTACATGATCGTAATCTACGCGATGTCCGGTCGCAATGGAAATATTACTTGGTCGCTGCATAAAAATTTTCAGACGGCCTCTAATCTTAAAAAGGCCGTCTGAAAAATCATTTAACGACGGTAATCAGGATGGAAGGAACAACCTGAATAACGAATGGTGCATTTATAAGTCCGACCTTCTTCACATGTGGTTACTGCTAATTTTTCGGCCTCTTCTAAAGATGGAGCACTCTTTCCAGAAACACTACCATTTCCCATTACACCACCAAGCGCAAGAGCCCCGCAACCATTACGATACTCCTGCATCATATGACAACCTTTTCCGCTTTTTGAAATTGGATTTTTACCACCACCAGCTTTGATACAGTTTTCTAAAGCCTCTTTACTAGCTGATTTAAACCCCTCTGTATTATTTTCTGAATAACCGATAGCCCAGTTAGCTGCATTAAAATAAATTGCTCCCCACCGGTTTGGCACCTTATATATTTGTCGGAAAGATCTACTACCTCCCCAGCCGCAGGCACTACCGTCAACTGTCTGACAATAACCATTGGTTGGGTTGCCTCCAAGTGGCGTAGAAAAGGAAGAATAAGGCACACTAGTTACTAATAGAATAAACACTATTAATATTCTTTTATAATTAAGCATCTTCATTACCTTTTTGTCCATTATTTTTATAATTATCCTTTTTCACAAGCCTACCATCGCTATCCCTCGCCCCGCCGTTCCCAAACGGCGAATACGCATTAAACCCCAGCGAAGACCCGATCAGGTTCCCCACCAGCAGCGGCGCCGTGATCATCAACGTGCTTATCATCAGCCCCAATCCGCCCTGCATGATCGTAATCTGCGTAATGCCCGGCCTCGATTCCGTTGAATTCGCCGACTTCGCCATCATCGCTTCAACGCCGTACTCGCCCAAAACCTTCGTCGCATACACCAGAATCACCTTCAGCCCTATCATCACCATCACCGACAGCACCGCCATCGTCAGCAACGAACCTAGATAAATTTTCAGACGACCTCTAAGCTTAGAAGGTCGTCTGAAAAATCAAATCCAATCAATAACGGTAATCGGGGTGGCGAGAGCAGCCTGAATAGCGGATAACACACTCATTGGAATGTTTGCTACATCCTTTTAACGCAAGTTCTTTGGCAACCTCCACATCTTCGTCCCCAGCAGTTCCTGTTCCTCCTTTACCTTCTTCCTTACCACCAACTGCAATAGCGGCACAAAGATTACGATATTCGTGTTTCAATCGACAACCTTTGCCATCACGGGCAATCGGATTTTGACCACCACCGGCTTTGATGCAACTCGCCAATGCCTCACGTCGCGCAGATCTTTCACCTTCGGTATTGTTTTCGGAATAACCTACTGCACGATTGACTGGATTAAAATAAATAGCTCCCCAACGATTCGGAACTTTATAAACCTGCTGTGGCGCAGCCGAACCATTTGCCCCACATCCTACCAAATGGGGCCGTTGTATGCAGGGATTCATTACGGGGTCATTAATAGCATTTAAGCCGTTGGCCGAAATAAAACCACTTATTAATATCATCTCAAATGACAAAAATATTTTCTTCATTGTTTATGTCCTATTCAGCTGTATCAGTTGCATTCTTTCCTTTATTCCTATCCTGCACCAACGGATTATTATTAGAATCCCTAGGCACATTCCCACCGCTGAACATATTGTATCCGCTGAAACCGCCCAACGAAGACCCGATCAAATTCCCCACCAGCAGCGGCGCCGTTATCATCAGCGTGCTCATCATCAGCCCCAAGCCGCCCTGCATGATCGTAATCTGCGCAATGCCCGGCCTCGATTCCGTTGAATTCGCCGACTTCGCCATCATCGCTTCAACGCCGTACTCGCCCAAAACCTTCGTCGCATACACCAGCATCACCTTCAGCCCTATCGTCACCATCACCGACAGCACCGCCATCGTCAGCAGCGAACCTAAAAAGAATTTCAGCCACCCTTGGAAATACTGCTTGGTCGGATCATACAGCAAACACAGGATGAACGCCGGCGCCGTCAGTATCGCCAGCGACAGCGCGATTTCGTTCAGCAGCAGCAACGCACCCGCTACTACCGCCGGCGCCCCCTGCGCCACCCCGCTGGCCATGATGAAATTGGAAAATGCGCTGCCGTTGTCATTGCTCGTCGCCGCCTGCAGACTGCCGAACGCGCCCATAATCAGGTGCATCAGCAGCAGCGACGAATCCACCATCGCTTCCGGCGAGGCGTATTCGCCGCCCACGATCACCGACGCTATCGGGTTCTTGATGTGTTCGCTTATCCAGTCCCTCAGCCCCGTCGGGTTGTTCATGATCCAGCTGGCAACCGTTATGATCACCACCATCTTCGCCCCGCGCCATAAAAACATGTTCAGCGGTTCGCAGCTCTGCCCGTTCAATATCCGGTAGCCTTCGAACATCAGCCATACCGTCACCATGCTCATCAGCGACGGTATCAGCACCGTCGACAGCGCCGACAGCCCCCTGTCGCCGAACTTCATGATCAGGATTTCCACGTAGGTCTTGATCAGGATAAAGAAACCTAGGTTTTCCGTGTTGTCCATATTCTGCCTGTTTGCCCTCCGGTTTTCAACCGGTCCGTATCCGTTTTATTGCAATGCGCGTCGAATTTCCTTCTTCGCGCTGTCTATGCCTTTGCCTACCCCGCCCACCAGCTTCTCTACCAGCGAGTTGGATTTCTCCAGCGCCACAATGGTCGTTGCCGCCGCCAACATGCCGCCGCCCTTCTGCGCCAGGTTCTTGAGCTGCGCGGACGGGCTATCTGCCTGCTTGCCGTACAGGATGTTGCGTTCAGCCTCGGCCTGTATCTGCCGATACAGGTTGATTTTGGTCTGGTAGGCCGCCAGCGAGGCCTGAAGGCGGCTCAGGTCGTTTTGAATCAGCGTCTGCATCAGCGCAAGCTGGTATTGCTTCTTCTGCAACTCGCCCGATGTGCCGTAATCCCATTTCTTGACCAGTTTCTGCAACGCTTCGTTGCGTTCTTCCAATACTTCGGCCAGCCGGTGAATTTCATATAGGTTCAGTGCGATCAGGTTGCGCGCGTTGTTGCAGGCATTCTGCATGTTCTCTTCGTCGCTCTTCGTCCCTCCTTTAGCCAACGACTTGCCGCCCCCCTTGTTGCACATGCTGCTGGTGGCGGCATCTTTGCCGTAGTAGGTTTCGATGGCTTTTCGGAATTTCTCTTCATCGCCGTTGCTCCACTGCCCTGAAGTCAGCTCTTTCGCCTGGGATTCGATTTTTTTGAAATTGGCCACATCCGTTTCCAACCCGCTGCCCTTTACCGTCTTGTCGCGCTTGTCAGCACCGAGAAACTGGCGGATTTCGTCGAGGTAGCCTTTGATTTTGTCGGTGTTGCCTTTGATGTGGTTCGAATTGTCATCGATAACCGGAACGCTTTGTGCCGCCGCCGGCAATGCCGCCGACAGCATCAGTGCGGCGGTAAGGGCGGTTATTGTCCGTTTGTGGTTCATATAGTCTGTTCCTTATCCGTATAATCATGGCTTAACCGCAGCGCCGCTGTTGCGTGATCCTTTGCGCTCGCGGTAGAAGCGTTCCAGCCATTGCTCGGGATGCAGGCTGTCTGCTTCGATACCTTCGGCCTGCGCCGTTTCCCCGATGATGCGGTGCATGATTTCGATGTTGTCGGTACTGGCGGAGATAACCGACAGCACGTCGTCCATCCCGCGCAGGTTGAGCTGGCACACCGCCGACGAATGACCCTGCTTGACCAAGAAACAGCGAGAACGTTCGTCTAGATTGACGATCACGTTAAATTCCGCTTCGGTCAGTTTCAACCCGTCGATATAGTCTTTCTTGTCGGCATTCGGATTCGGCAACAATATCATCGTCGCCGTCTGTTCAATCAGGGCCGCAGAAATATCGCTCTTGAGCGCATCTTCCGGCGACTGGGTGGCAAAAATACCCAATCCGTTTTGTTTACGGATAGTCTTCTGTTTATTCTTGGCAAAATCCTTCAATCCGCCTTCGCCGTCAAGAATCTTCCAGAACTCGTCCATCACATAAATTAACGGGCGGCCGTCTATCAGTTCTTCCAGCCGGTGGATAAGGTAGTTGATAACCGGTGTGCGCACTTCGTCGTTGTCAATCACATCGGTATAGTCAAAACCGATGATGCTGGCTCTCGTCAAATCTATGGTATCGACCGGGTTGTCGAATACCCAGCCGAGCGAACCTTCCTGCGTCCATTTGCGGATACGGGCAAAAACTGAATCATCACCTAGGTTTGGCAAGCTTTTCTGGAAGTTGGTCATGGTGCGCAGTCGCAACGGTGTATCCAAAATGGCTTTCACCGCCCTCATGATATCTTCTTCTTCCGATGCGGTGTATTCCTTTTTACCGGCAATTAGTTTTATCAATCCGGCAAGAAATTGGATATTGGCTTCGTTATTTTCGCATTGGAACGGGTTGAAACCGGTCGGCTGGCCATTATCCAAAGCCATATAGTTGCCTCCGCAGGCTCTGACGAAAATCTCCGCACCGCGGTCCTTGTCGAAAAAAAAGATCGTTGGTTTGGGATCGAATTTCTGTACCTGACTCAACAAAAAGTTGATTAAGGCTGTCTTACCCGTACCCGATTTGCCGATCACCATTGTATTGGCAATAGCTTTTTCTCCCAACGAATTTTCACTCGGATGTGTCGCGTGGAAATTAAAATAGTACGGCTGCCCATTGGTGGTTTGCAATACAGTTACGGCATCGCCCCACGGGTTATTGTGCATTTTGCCTGTAGAAAAGTTGTGTAGCGGAGATAAACCCAAAAAATTCAGCGAAGAGACATTAGCCAACCGTGTACGGTATTTCCAATTACCTGCGAGCTGCGAATAAAACGACGCCATGATTGCAACATCTTCTTTGGCCGAAACAAACCCCGCATTCGATAATTCCGCACGAGCTGTCGCAATATGCTGATGCAACTTCTCTTGACTCTCAGCATAAAGCGCTATAGTGAAATGGTATTCCCCCAATACAAAATTGCCCGACGACACTTCGTCCATTGCCCTATCCAGTTCCGATATCTGAGATACGGCCTTATCGCCGGAGGAAATCATCATACCGCGCGTACGCTCCAGTGTTTTTAGAGCATCATGCCTTCCTTTCGGACTAAAACTGTGGGTAATGACATATTCAAAATCAAGATATTTCAACCCATTTAAAATACCAGGCCACGTACTGTCCGGGTATTCTTTAATATTTAAAATTGCCCCAAAATAATTTTTCTGATCAGGGGTAGTTACGACAAAATCTCCATTCTTTGGAGAAAATGTTTGCTTACTAACAGCCAAATAATCATATACGGGGGCATTTAATACAGGTACAGGCTCCTCGATACGGTTCAACAAATATGCGTATAATTCCAGTGTCTCCGAAAATACTACGCCATTCTTGCCTTCGTACATACCTAATCTATACGGTGCATAATCACGCAGAACCGCCTCAACGTTAGCAGCAAGCTCGGTAATTTTCTCAATCGCCTGATTTTGCATATGTTCTAAAATTGAAACTTCCGAAGGGCGGTCAGCGAAACCCTTATTGGCCACTATAGGGCGGTATAGCATAGTAAAATACAACTCATTATTCATAATTTTTTGAGTTGTCAGACTATGAAAATATTGGTCTTGAACTTCTTGATTAAACCGTTCGGTAAATTCTGCATCTAACTGAACTTTCCCACGCCGACGTACATCGTGAACCCAAAAAGCAACATTTACATAATCAGGCGCCCTTAATGTTTGAAGCAAACGGTTAAAAGTATTATGTTTATGTTCAATTTCCCACTCATCTCTACCAACAAAAGGCAAACCTCCAAGCCTCCATGAAATAAGATAATCGCCACCTGTTGTTTTCACGACGAACGGAGAAACATGACTTGATAGAGTTATAAACTGGCTACTACTAGTATCTGGACTAAACATAGATTTAAATTCACTTAAAATTCTGAATAAAACACCCCATATTTTATATTTTTATTATTCTTGGGAATAATTCCTTTTGACTTAATTATCACCAATGCAACTAAATATTAATATTCTAATATAGAGAACCATTAACTTGGAAACATCCAAATATATTAAAAAATTGAGCATACCGTATCAACCATTATAGGTTTTGCTTGGTGTTTTACGATAAATATTTGGATTAGTTACAGACAGACCTTTTCTTACTGAACGGTTTTTCGTTTGAAACAAAAACAAAAGTTTCAACCCCCATAACCGAAAAACCATTTCATCCTGTTTAGCAATTTGCCTTAAAATCATAATGATAACTGGAATTGCCAATAAATAAAATAAATTAAAATACATAGCGAACAGCAACGGAATTCCTGCTCCTATGAAAAACGGCACATACGGCACCCCCATAAACATGGGGGGGCGCGTACAACCTCTAAACAAGGTATTTTTTTTCATAAGGTTAACGACTTTTAACAGCTTGAACTATACGTAATTAACCAGCTTGCAATTTGACCAGCAGCACCAATTACCAATGCACCAACCAATATAGGAGCCACATCTGCAACACGCTTATGAGCAAATGCAATTTGATAGCCAGCCATAATAACTGCAATAGTTACAACAGCCACAGAAGCGACCTGCAAAATGCTTTGTATATTACTAAAAAATCCACTTACCTGGCCACAGGCATCTTTTACATCGCCAATACCGCCTTTTTTAGTAGCACCATCAGCAAATGCGCTCCCCGACAAAGTCATCATGGCCAAAACCGCCATAGTATTGCGATATTGTTCTTTGGTGGATTTAAAAATGTTTTGTTTCATTACAATTCCTTTTATAAAACAGACAGTGATTAAAATAATTCACATTGGAGTGAATAGGTTAAAGCTAATTTATGATATCAAAATACAAATGTACTATCCTGTGAAGAATTACGATTTTCTGATTCGTGAGTATCCGCCCTAATTTGAGCTACTGCACGATTACTACCATTAGCAGGCTTGACCGCATAGCCTATCCTGCTGGGATTTATCATATTTTTGGGTTGAATATATCGTGTCGCTTGCACTGCACCACCATTTGGTATAAAGGCCTTTTTACTTTTATCTAAATCGATAATCTGAATATTAGGGTTAGAAACAACGGTATTAGCGTAATTACCATATTTCCTTATAGAATCAAAGATTTTTTGTACATATCCATGTCTATATCCCGTAATAAAGTTTCCAGAATAATAACAACTAAAAGCCTTTCCCCAATCGTTTTTTGCAGAAATATAACATTCCTTCAGAATTTTTGATCCTGCCAAAAGATTAGAACATACGTCAAATGCTTTTTCATAACTACCCAAACCGTATTTTTTTAGGTTATACCGATTAACTTGGGCAATTCCCACAGAGAAATTATATCCTCCTGCCTCCAACATCTTTACCGTTTGTAAAGCCTCTTGAAGATTTCTAGGCTGTCTAGTCAATCTTCCTTTTACAACACCTATCGCATAAGGGTTAAAACTTGATTCAACATGTACCACATGTTGCATCACTGCTGGAGGGACGTGCAAATTGCCGCAATCTATCATTGTTTGCCTTTATTTCGATATGAATACCCTGTAGATTTCATCCATGCATCAATGTAATCCCTAGTTTCTCTATCTCCCCCATTTCTATTACCAAACCACTCATTTTGAGATGAAAATTTACCTGTTTGATTTTTTATTTTATTCAATAATTTTTCATTTGGAACATCTTGGTATGAGACTTTATTAGTAAGTGCTTGGGCATATGGACCCCATTTAGGTATGTCTTTTGTTGAGAATGGAGTAACCCTTAGAAATCTTCCTTTCTTCTCCCCCATCTGGCTCAACAAACCAGTTTCTGTCAACTTCTCCCCCCTACCAGAAAAGCCCCATTGACGCCATGGTTTATTTCCAATGTATGTCGAAACCGCAAACATACCGGTAGGCCTCCATTCATAACTAATAGTATCTCTTCTCTCCACCTTAACAAATTCTGAAACTGTACCTATGGTAAAGAAACTGCCATTAGTCAAGCTTGGCGTACAAATTGGAATGCTAACGTCATGACCATAATAAGCTAACGCCAACTCTGTAAAAAATGCTTGGACATCCTGTTGACATTCTTGAACAGACATTGGGCCATTGGGATTTTGCAAACAAAGCATTAAACGACATCCACTAGTACGGTAAAAATCTTGGTAGTTGTCAGTATGGGCAACAACAGGTGAGGTGCATACTGCTACAAGAATGCCTAACATTCCATTTGTCAATTTCATGATTCGTCCTTTGACTCCAAAATTAGTTTTATAAAAAATTTACCTTATATTAATAGATCATACGAAGATTGTCATTATAAATTTTTGTCATGCTGACTAATGGTCATTATTACAAATAAACGTATATGAATGTATTTTATTTTAAAAATAATCAAATTAAAAATATTTTTTAAAGTTGCTATACTAAAATAATTATTAATAATTATTATTTTGAAAATAGAATGTAGAATATGCTAAAAATTTCTCATAAAAAAACCGCTCTACTAACAGAGCGGTTTTTGCTCTACTAACAGAGCGGTTTTTTATGAGGTAAACTGGTGGGTCGTGAGCGATTCGAACGCTCGACCAACGGATTAAAAGTCCGCTGCT
>CAURIH010000003.1:0-15513 GCA_963525085.1 uncultured Candidatus Saccharibacteria bacterium | reverse complement strand
GTACCGGTACACTGTGCGGTTGGGTGCAATATATACACACCACAAAAACACACTAGAAACCATGCGGTAGATGTATCCGAGGCCAAGGAAATCACCGTGAGGTGATTTCCTTGGCAGCATATAATCAACACCACTACTGAAATACAATCACGAGGCATACCTATATGACTGACCAGATAACAACATTAAAGAAAATCTATACCCAAGAACAGCAGCTACGTCATCAGTGGAAAGCACTGCGTGATCGACGAAAAATCTTAATAGTGACGGCAAAACATATAGGTATCTCTGTCGCCGAGATGGTAGCTACATTAGGAATCTCCCAATCACGCGTTTACAGTATCTTGCAAAAAGCTGAAGTAGAACCAGTGGGAGAAATGGAAAAAGAAGCTGTTTTAGATGAGATGAAAATAGTAGCGGCTGAAATGAGGCAGAAAGAAGAACAAGCAGGAACTCTAGTTCACCAGCGTAACCGGCTTGCCGTTGAGATAGTCGATGGGGGTACAACCATTTCTTCTTTGTCTCAACAATTAAATGTGAACTATGAATTTCTGCAATTTTGGCTCCAAGACCGCCCTAAGGATAATTACTAATAATTAAGTATAAAGTTTGGATACAAAGAAATGGACGAACAGGCCGACGAATACACCAGTGATGCATCATGGTATGGATGGTTAGATCAATGGCATGACGACTATCCTCAACCACAGGATAACAATAAGAAAAAGGGCAAAAGATCTAAAACCAAGATTGGTGTGTTCGGTATTATCATTGTTGTATTGCTTATAGGTGTATCCATTGCTGGCTGGGGTTCAACTCTGAAAACAAGTGGCAGTAACAGTACGGCTGGCTGGGGTTCAACTTCGGTAACACCTATCATCACTACTACTGGTGTTACCGTTCAAACTCCAAAACCAGTCACAACATCAGCCGATTCCAAACCATTGACATGTGAAGAAAAAAGTGGTGGGGGGAAGCTTGTCACTGGGAAAGGTGCAACTATTACCAGCCCAGAGACGCTTATTGCCGAGTTTCAACATCGGTATTTTGATCTCCGTGATGGGGCGGCCGTAGCGGAATTATGGGATGACGGATATACAGCCGAAGGCTTCCAAGCAACGATTGACCAATCCCTCAAAGGTATCGACGATGTGCAATGGTGCGTTACCGTTATGCCTGGATCAAAAGGCTGGTGGGTCACTGAAGTGAAATGGTGGGAGCCGGGAGATATAAATCCTCGTGAAACTTGGCTTGGTAACTATAAGATAGAAAAAAGAAATAGTCATAAAGATAAGCCTGATGCCAGTGAATACATCTTCACTGACGCAGAGACCAGGTAAATAACCAGCAGGAACAGCAAAAAATGAAAAAGAAACTGACAGCCGCATTACTGACATCGTTACTAGTTGCTGCGCTGAATAATGCTGCAAATGCTCAAACGAGCCAGAGTTCGGCTCCCCCGTCTGAGGGACTGGCTGGGGTTCAACTCCCAAAAACCGAATGTAAAGCTATCACGGTTTTAACGCCCATACCATCACCTATTGACAACGAGCTCCCCACTAATACCCCTACCGGTATTTTTGCTGATTCACTCAACCCAGTGTTAGCAGATAATGAACTCAACAAAAATATTGCAACGATTTTTATCCCCTACCAAGCAAAAGGAAAAGAAAAAGCCGGCGAAGTTTACAGTAAAACCCTCACCGATGGATACGCACGATTAACTCAAATTGCATATCGAACAACTAAGCAATGCCCTAATACACGGCTGATTTTGCTGGGGCAGGGGCAAGCAGGGCATTTAGTGTCTTTCATGGCCTCAGAAATTGGTGCAGGAAAATCCATTGTGAAAGATAACCAAGTTGCCTTCGCTGCCACAATTTCTGATCCCACCAGAGGTGAAAGCCAACCGCTTTTTCCAGGAGCAGCTGGGCAAACCGCCCCTAGCTCATGGGGTGGTAGCACTAAAACTGAAAACACCAACAGTGGATCGAAAAAACATAAAAGCAACACGGATGAACAAACAACTAATGTTACCCTTCACGCTGATTACTTCACACCGCCAGAAGGCTCTGGTATCAATCATAAATCCCAGCAAATCACCGATTTCGGCTCACTAACTGGACGGGTAGCACAATTCTGCCTGACAGGAGACCTTTCCTGCTCAGCACCAAAAGATGCAGCACTCGGCCGAGCAGCATTAGCTGTCGCTGACCAAGAAGGAGCAGATTTCTCCAAAGACCCGGTAGGAGCTGCCAACATTACTGCTCAAGCTATGAGCGAAACCGCAGCTACAGGCGTCGTCAAAAGCCTCGCTAAAGACTGGGAAGGGGATTCACTTGCCTCCTTAAAACCAACAGGCGAGCATTCCGTTTCTGATCGCATCGAACAAGTAGCATCGCAAGGAATTAAACCCACACCCCAGGTAACAAAAAAACGGGGGTCCACCTCTGGAAAAGACGACAAAACCGACGAAAAACCAACCACACAAGTCGAAGACAGCATGCAAGCTTTAGTCCGCACCGGATCTATCGCCATGCAAGCAGTGACCACTATTGCTGCTGATGTCTTAGACGAACAAACCATTGCTTCAGTATTAGCCGCTGGTGTCACCGGTGGCGCAACAAGTCCGGAACTAGCAACAATCCTCACTGCAAAGTTAGGGACAGCGGCACTAAAACTCGTTCCACCATCATCATTAGGGTCACGGGCTACCTCAATTTTCGAAGCTGTGACAGATGGAATCGTCGACAACCAAAACTTACCTGAACTAGTCGCATCAGCACGCACTTGGGATCAGTTAACAACACAAGATGGATACAAAACCGTACCTGTGTCATCAACAGGGGAATCAACCACTACTGTCATTGCTGATTGGATCAAGGCTGGGGTTCAAGCTGGGGTTCAGCGGGGGTCCACCTCGCTGGGGTTCAACTCTGAAAACAGCACTAGCAGTACGGCCGCTAAACCCGGGGGCGGGGGTTCAACTCTGACTGCAACTCCATCTCGCAGCGCTGCTACAGCCGGGCGGGGGTCCACCTCGCTGGGGTTCAACTCTGAAAACAGCACTAGCAGTACGGCCGCTAAACCTAAAAGCCAAACTGCTTCCCACCAGGGATATATCCGCCAGCAAGACGGCAGCGTTCAAGAGGCAGGAAAACCCATTCAAAGCAAAGACTACAAGCTATACACGGTTGCAGATGAGGGACGAGACCCCAACCCCGATGGAAAAACGCAAACCATAGACGAAGCAAGCAAAGGACTAGTCACAGAAAACGGCGACCTCTCAGCCGCAGAACAACTCGAAGTCCTTGCTGATCCGGAATACCCTAACCGGAATTCCCTTAAAGAGCTCTCTGAGTCCGGAGGCTTGGTTGCCATTACCCATACCCATGGGGCTACTCAGTGAGTGAAGAAAAAGGACTACTGGGGTTCAATGGTGAGACCCCTGATACACTGGGAATATTGCTGCATATCGTCGGTGCAGGTGGCGGTGCTGGGGCAACCACACTTGCCACCATGCTTGGGAGCTGTGCAGCAGAAATGCCCCGTAATGATCTTACTGATTACCAACCAACGCCTAGTGAATCACCTTGGGTTGTTATCATGACAGCTGAAAGCGTGGACCAAGCAAGTAAAGCCGTGTGGCTTCGAGACCAAGCCCTAGCGAATGGGTGGCGAGTTGCCGCAATTATCACCAAAGGGACGGAAAAAAACATGGTCAAAGCCGTATCAGCACGATTCATCCCAATTAGTGACGACGAAAAAGATAGAAATGTCTGGCGATTTCCGTACTGGCCACAAGCAGCAAGTATTCCGCTCGCTGAATTCCCCCAATGGGATTTCAGCAGGCAAATAGGGAAGAAAAAACGAGTCGACACAATACCAGTGCATATCGCCGAATTATTTACAAAGATCGTTGACTACATCTACTGCCAAGAAGCATGGGCAGAACGGATAGCTGAAATAGCTGGGGTTCACAACTCTGATACCTCTGACATGGAGGAAAATACATCAGATGATGCTGATACAAATTCAGCCACCACCGAACCCAACGACGAAAATAAGGAAAAACCCAGTGATGACAATGATGTAGAGACAAATATGGGGGTAAAAAACGACAAAAAATCGTGAAAATACTGAAAAAATATACCTATGAGCGCATTATTGCAGTAACTTAAATTTCGACTATTCCTGATGTGAAATGGAGTAAATCAATTGAGAATCAGCGAACTTGCACAAGCAGTGCAGCAGCCTAGCCCTGATGCCGGCCCTTTCGCCGACGTGTATGGCAAAGTCGCAGGAGTTGTTGCATGGGGTGTTCCTGCGATTAGCGTGTTGATGATTATTGGTCTTGGTGTCTGGTTCGGGTACGCCTATATGGATCCCTCACAGGATGAAACAAAGCCGAAAAAAGTACTCCTATGGTCGGTAGTCGGCGGTGCTATTGCCAGTGGGGCTGCTACTATCGTCAACTGGGCCTACGGGTCTGGATAATCCCTCATGGAAACAGTCGCAGCGAAACTAAATGTGCTTTTAGCGTGGATCTCATGGTCATCACTAGTATTTTGCATGATCGGTCTTTATTTAATGTGGAACCAATGGCGCAAAGGAGAACAACTGCAACAAACATTTCAGCAGCTACTTATCATTGTATTTTGCGCTGCTGCTATTTCTAACGCAGTCAGGATCGGCCAATGGCTTATTTAAATTGGCTGGGGCATAATACTGTTAGATGGAGTGTAACAAACTGGGTTTTGTTTCTTGTCGCAGCAGTTACTCTCGGTCTGACTGCCTGCTCAGGCCCTCAACCTGCACAAGATACTGGTACAGGTGGTAGTGGGCATGCTGTAAGCCAAGAAGTCACCTGGGTTAATGTCAAAGGATTCGAACTCCCATCATCTGCTGACGCAGGCCCGAAAAACCCCAAAGATACGCCCCCAAGCGGATACACCCATAATGCATTTGGATCCATGCTCGCAGCAGCAAATCTATCTATTGCATTAGATCTAGCAGACCAAAAAACCTTCGGTGCGGTAGTAAATAAAGCAACTATCAATGATGACGGGCGCAAACAATGGGTTGCAGCACGTGCAGGGATTGAGATCGGACCAGTGCAAAAAGATCGTATTCCTACACTTAAAGCCTGGACGGCCACCGTATCAAGCGATCACAATACCAGCGAAGTCCTACTCTATTGGCAGCAATATGACGGCTCTATCACTGAGCAACGCAGAGATATGGTCTGGCAAGCAGATGACTGGAAAATCAAACTCCCCCACAATCCACAACAACCAGTACTACGAGCAGTCACAGAAATTCCACCCGAAGCCACCCAATTCAACCACTAAACTAGCTGACTGACTGAGGTTCAACTCTGATATGCTGAGGTTCATTCTTATCACAATACTAGCCACACTAGGACTAGTTGCCTGCTCAGGAGGGGCTGGGGTCAACTCTACTACTGGGGTCAATTCTGAACTGGGGTCAACTTTACACCACTGGGACAAAGAAGCATGGATGAAGAAAAACATGCAACCAGCACCATATCTCAACCAATGGGCCACAAAAAACGCCCAAGCCTACATGCCGAAAAAAATCCAAGGTGTTCCCCTTCCTAAAGATGCACCCACAGATGCTGTCATATGGCAGAGACCAGCCTGCATCATTGCACCATTTACCGGCTCAGGGCCAACAAAAACAGCAGCACAAGATGGAGTCTTAGAACTCAACGGCTACGCACACACGGAATTTGGTGCTGTCGCGGCCGGTATTGGCCTATTTTCAGCTGCTGCATCAAGCAAAGATGTCGCCACGGCCATTGAAAAAGCTACAGGCATATCACCCAGAGAAGCCCAACGCATCGCAGCTACAAATAAAGCCCTTGTCAACAACCGATCCGACTATGACGATTCATCAACCCCGGAATGCTCCGGGCACGTTGAACGACCCACCCAATACCGAGTGATCGACTACTCCGATACCCAAGCAATAATTGACTACTTTATTCCCATGTCAGGAGAAAACATAGGAGCAAGCATGCGGATATCCGTGGACTGGAAAAACGGAGATTGGCGCTTAAACTCGGACAGCTTCTCAGCATATGACAGCGCTATTGATGCAGCGAAAAAGACCAATGGAAAAGGATGGAGTATCACTCCATCTGATTTCACACAATGGTAAATCTAGTTGATTTGAGGTAACAATGTTTCATTGCTGCTGGGGTTCACCGCTGAAAAACCGTATCACTACAGCAACGCTCACTGCTGTTGTTTGGACGTTTTTCATGACAGCTTCTTCTTGGGCTCAAGAAGCACAAGAAGAAGAAAGTCAATGCGGCGCATTCAGCTTTGGCTGCAAAGCCGCAGAAAGCGCAAAAACCGCAGTGTCTGGGCTTTTAGGCAAACTTATTGACCTTATTTTAACTCTGGCTACCCAATTATTTGCTTATCTCATGGATTTTTTTCGCCGGGATCCCGCCAGCAACCTCGACTCTATTAAAAAATCCATTCAGTGGCTCCAAGAGTCAACAAATGAGTTGGTCGTCTATGCAATTGCCTTCTCAATTGTCATTGGTGCAGGACAAATTGCCGTAGCAAATATTGACCAACAAATGCAGCGGTCAACAGAAACTTCCAAAGCCGTCTTTAAGGCAGCTTTAGTCACAACGGCAGGAGCTCCCATCCTGATTGTGTTGATTGAAGCCACCGATGCACTGAGTAATTACTTTTTCGAAAAAGCAGGTGATATCGAAAAAGCAAAAGATAGCATCCAAGAAATGCTGATTAAAGAAGACAGCGAACTTACCACCGAGCGACTGCTACTTGTAGTTATCGCCGTCATGGCTATTTTTGCTTTTCTTGATCTCCTCATGCAGCTGTTTATCAGACAATTTCTGCTCATTGCAGGAATTATTCTCCTCCCCATTGCTGGTGCCGCCACAACTGGAGAACAGGGACAAGCTGTATGGTCAGCAACACTACGCCTACTAACAGGACTGCTTTTATTTAAGCCGATCTGCGCTATGGTCTTTTCCATTGGGATTCGCTACGCCAACGACAAACCCGCCGATGCAGGCAATGATTTTGTCACCGTGCTCCTATTCATTGCACCCGTTATGGCTTTGCCCATTATTTTACAGCTCGTTGGTAGTGCAGGCGGAGGTAATTCTGGTGCTGGAATGGCAGCTTTCTCTGGAACCACAAGTGTGTTGAAAAAGGCAGGCGGCATTGGCAAAGCAGCACTTGGTATGGCCGGCAAAGCTGGAAAAATCGGTCTTGGAGCCGGAGCCATAGCAGGCAGAAAACTAGCAGGTGGCGGCTCTGGTGGCTCAGGTGGGCCTACACCAGGCAACCCTTATGGCGCATCCGGTGGCGGTGGCCGCGGCGGTGGCGGCGGGGGTGGTGGAAGCCGCAGCGGTGGGGGTGGTGGCTCAGGTGGGCCGAAACCTACACCACCACCGGCTATGAAACACCGATCCCCCACCTCACAACCAAAGAAAAGCATCTCTAGTGCGAAACCAAGCGGAAACGGGGGCGGAAAAGCAGGAAAAGCAGGCTCTAGTGCATCACCGACCCAAAAATCAGCAGCCACCAAAACGGACAAAAATACACCCACACCAGCTGGAACCACACCAGCCAGTGGTGGAGAGGGGAACAGCACCGTCAAAAATGCGTCACTCGAATCTGCTAGTCCACCACCAAAAACCACCGCTGGGCAATCCAGCATGGCCCAAGACCGAGAGCGGCTGAACAACCAATGGTCAGGCATGTATCCAGGTCAAAAAGTATCCCGCAGTAGCAGTGGGGCAAAGAAATGAGCGAAGCCCGCATCTACGGCAACCTCACGGTTAGGCAACGAACAGGCTTCCTTTTTGGTCTAGGCCCTGTTGCCTCCATGATGGGGCTTGGCCTTATCGCTGCTGTCATAGCAATTGCCGCAGTCTTCCAAAATCCCGCCCTAGCAATTGTTGTCTTTCTCGTTGGTGCTACCACACTGTTTTTTACCCGTAGCGCCCCTAACGATGTTAGCTTGCTCACCAAAATGAAAGATAGAGTCATGTTCACCTGGCTACGCCGCAAAAAGCGCACACTCTACCGACCAGCAATGATGCGATCATTCCAACCCCCAGGGCTAGCATCGAGCCTCCAACTCGTTGAGTTGCCTGTACCTTCTGACCAAGTGTACGCAGCCATTGCAAATCCTGCCCAAAAAACCCTGACTGTCGTGTTTTCCATCGCCGCCAAAGGTGATGAAGCATTAAGCCAATTCACCATTGACAATTATGTCGACGCATGGGGTGTTTTTCTTCGAGACATGGGACAGATGCCTGACTGCCTCGCAGCCCAGGCCGTCACAGAAACCTTTCCCGACCCTGGAGTCCGCGGCCGCGTCTATTTGGAAGAATCCCTCGACCAAAACGCACCAGAACTCGCCCGCGACATTATCGACGTCGCAGCACAAGAACTCCCAGCCGGCCGGTTAGCTATGCGACACCGCCTTGCCATTGTTTTCAACCAACGAGGCCGCGACTGGGAAACCTGCGCCGGCGAAGTCGCCAAGCAAATCCGCACTATTTTGCCTGGCCTGGAAGCCTCAGGGCTGACACCCCGACTCATGTCACACGCCGACATCACTGAATTTTGCCGCCGTGCCTATAATCCTTCCGACGCACTCCCCATCGACCTCGCACGTGCAGATGCCCAAGCAGAATTCGACCTTGACTTCTCCGAAGTAGGACCCACCGCAGCAGAAGAACAAGCACGCGGATTCATCCACGGCGACTTCGCCAGCACTAGTTACGCTGCGTACAGATTCCCCACAGACGGGTTCATCGAACAAGTACTCAGACCCATCCTAGAACCCAACTACGACCTACCACTCAAGCGTGTTTGTATCACCTACCGACCCTATGAACGCGGCGAAGCCAGATCCCGCATTGATGCTGACCACCGCGACGCTGTCCGCGCTGCACGACGCACTAACCGCGGCCAAGAAGACCCAGCAGACCAAATCAGATTGGCTGCTGTCGAGCAATCACGCATGGAAATCCAGGCAGGACACGGCTACACACGCGCAGGAATTATCGTCACTGTGACAAATCTTTTAGATAGCGACCAAGATGCAACAGACATCCTCATCGATGGCATGGGCAGAGCAGCATCTCTGCACATGCGCGCAACAAATTTTCACCACTCAGCCAACTTCGCCGCCGGCCTAGGAATCGGAATCCTCCTAGAACGCGGCGGCGACGGAGCACTTAGCCATGTCCTCTAAGCAACTCTCCCCCGCTGAAGAACAGGCCGCGCTCAAAATCCTTGAAGCCAGAGCACAAAGCAAAATCCCAGGCTGGTCCCATTTATGGGCCCGCCGTGCTAAAGCCATGCGTGCTCACATTGACGCAACTAGTGACAAAGACATCAACGACCAACTAGAAATCCACGAATTCGGCATGGACATCCCAGGCGGCGGCTTGTGCCTCAAAAATGTACGGCTCCCAGAAATCCAAGGAACCACCTGCCAAATCCAAGGGCTATGGCCATGGGCAGTCGGCGGCGGCTCCCCACTGCTAGGCGCACCACTAGGCCAACACTTCCTCCACGGCCGACCCGTCTACTTCGACGCACTCGAATGGTTTAGAGCAGGACTCATGACCAGCCCCACCCAAATCGTCCTAGGACTCAATGGATACGGCAAATCCTCCCTCGTACGCCGCATGGCCACCTACGCAATCGCAACCGGCCGCCGAGTTATCTTCATGAGCGATTGCAAACCGGACTACCGAGTTTTAACCACGCTATTTGGGGGACAAGTCATCACAGCAGGATACGGACGATCCGTTATCAACCTCCTTGACCCAGGATCACTCGGCGAGGCACTCGAAAAAATCGCACACCTACCAACTCAATACCAAGTACTCCAAGAAGAAATTAAACGCCGCACCCTTTTAAACCTCACCATCGTCATCGAACTTCTCCGTGTTGGCGACCCTCTTAAAGACTACGAATCATCACTATTATCCGCAGCTATCGACATCCTCACCCTTACACACAAAAACCAACAACCACCCACCATCAGCGACCTTCTTAACTGTATTGAGGACAGCACCAACGCCATCCTCAAAGAAGCAGTCAGCGTCACCACAAGCGAGGAATACCTCGATGAAACCCGAGCTCTGCGTCGAAGCCTGAAAGCTATCATTGATGGCCCCATGGGCAGCCTTTTCAATGGACAAACCACCAACCCTATTAACCTCGATGCGCCATGCATTGACATTGACGTGTCAGCAGTACCAGAAAACAACGCCATCCTCCGAGCAGCCGTCATGCTCATCAGCTGGCAAAACGCGTTCGCAGCGATCGAAGGCCACCACGTTCTCTCCGACAACGGAATCCACGACAAAGTCGTTTTCGACCTCATCGGCGACGAACTCTGGCAACTATTAGAAGCAAGCCCAGAACACGCCGTTAGCTACATCGACCGCATCACCCGCACCAACCGCACCACTGGCCTTGTTCTCACGCTTATTACCCACAGCGTCGTTGACTTCAAAAAAGTAGCAGGCGGAGAAACCAACCAAGGACGCGCCACCGGATTCATTGAACGATGCCGAGCCAAATTCATCGGCCCCATCACCCAAAACGAAATCGACGAAATGCGCGGCATCATCGGCTTTACCGAAGCAGAAGAAGCCATGCTCCAAGAATGGAGCTCAACCCCCATCCCCGGCGAAGACTTCAACCCAGGAGACAAACAAAAACCAGCCGGCATGGGCTGTTTCATCCTCAAAACCTCAGAATCAGACTCCAGCCCCGGAATCCCCTTCCGCGTACACCTTCCAGAATACGAAAAAGACACCGGAATCCACGCCACCAGCATCCGCCTAGAAAAAGACTAAGCCTATGGGAACAGCCGTCTTCATCTTCAAACACTGGAAAAAAATACTCGGTGTCATCATCTGTGTCCTACTCATCTTCGCCATGAAAACCGACGAAAAAAACCAACAAAACGCCTGCACTTCAACCGCCGGAAGCAACGGACCAGTCACCACCAAAGGCCTTGCCTACCCCATGCCCATTGACACCGAAATTACCTCAGGTTACGGCCCCAGAACCGGAGAATACTCAGGCATGCACCACGGCGCAGACTTCGGAGCACCACTAGGAACCCCCATCTACGCATTCGCCGACGGCACCGTCGTCGATGCCAGAGACCAAGGAGTCGACGGATTCGGCGGATGGGTCGTTATCTTACATACAATCGAAGGCAAGGAGATGAGCACCGTCTACGGCCACGAAGACCCAGGCGGGGTCATGGTCAAAACCGGCGACCACGTCAAAGCCGGGCAACAAATCGCCAGAGTCGGAAACTCCGGCCAATCGGGTGGACCTCACATGCACTTCGAGCTCCATAACGGCAACCGCATGAACGGCATGGGTGATATTGACCCTGAACCCTGGACCGAAAAAGTCCGCGAAGAAACCCGCAACGGCGGCGGAGAGAAAAAAGACAACAAAAACACCGAGAAAAAGGACGACAAAAAGCCAAAGGACAATAAAAAAGACGATCAACACCAAGTCAGCCCTGATATCCAATCCCAAAATGATACAGAAATTCAGATCGACGACATCCAACTACACAGAGCACAACAAATCATTGAGGTCGGCAAAAAACGAAACGCCGATGAAATGGTCATCCAAGCCGCCATCTCCGCAGCCATCACCGAATCAACGCTGAAAAATCTCGCATCCAAAGCAGTACCAGAATCCCTTAGCTACCCCAACGACGGAGTCGCCGAAGGCGACGCTGATTCCGTCGGACTCTACCAACAACGTGTCTCTGTCTGGGGAGAAAAAGCCGGCGGCATCAAAGGACTCATGGACCCAGAACAACAAATCAACTGGTTCTATGACACCGCAGAGACCGTACCCCACGACAGCGTCGGCCAAATCGGAGCAGATGTCGAACGACCCGCAGAACAATACCGTGGCCGCTACACCGAACACGCACCCCAAGCTAAACGCATCTACGACCACCTCAAAGACGGAGTCTCAGGATCACTACTCTGCGGAAGCGGAAGCGCAGAAACCGCCGATGAACTCGGCGGAAAAATCCTTGCCGCAGCCCGCGAACAATTCGGCATGCCCTATATCTGGGGTGGCGGCGACCACAAAGGCCCTACCGGCAACCCACCAGGCTTCGACTGCTCCGGACTCACAATGTACGCCGTTGCTAAAGCAACCGGCGGCGATGTCAAACTCCTTCACCAAACCAATCTCCAAATGAATGACCCCAACCTAGAAAAAATCACATGGGAAAACCGAAGACCCGGTGACCTCCTCTACTTCGGTGGCCCCACCGACTACCACCACGTCAGCATCTATTCTGGAGAAAAAGATGGCAAAGACATGCAATACGAAGCCCAAATGGCAGGCGTACCACTTGGTGAATACCCCGTACGCAAAGACGGCGACGTTCAAGTACGCCGCGTAAAATTTAAAGACAAAAAACTCGACAACAAAAACACCGAGAAAAAGGACGACAAAAAGCCAAAGGACAATAAAAAAGATGACGACGACATCACCACCCGCGACTAACCCCGCCTACTCCCACCCCATAGCCACAGGTCTTCTTATCGCAGCAACCATCATGCTCACTAGCTGCTCCCACACGCAGGAAGAAAACCATCACCACGACCACCCCCTCGATGGTGGTGGCGGCTACACCGTCACCAAACCAGAAGATGCCATGCCTTATGGCGAGAATTACAAAGACCTCGCTAATAAACCACCCCAACAAGTCGCAGAAAAAGCACTCACCAACCTCGCCGAAGCAGGACCACAAGAACTCGACGACGGCAGCGCCTACCAACGACTCCGCGGTGTCCTCACCCCGGAACTAGGTATCAGCATCGAAACAGGACGCACACAAGCACTCCCCCACTTCCGCGGACCCGAATGGCGCGACTGGCACACAAAAGGCGGCAAAGTCGTAGTCATGCTAGAAAAATCAGGCGAAGAACACCCACCAGATACTGATACAACCTGGACTAGAAAATATTCTGTCTACCAAAAACTTGTCGGCATCAACTCCTATTACGTGCACACCTACATCGTGGCATGCACAAAAATCAGTGGCCAATGGCGACTTTCTGACATCAGAATCCTCGACACATTACCCGCACCCGATGAAGCCCGACCCAAACTTGACGACAAAGAAAAAACCAACAACAAGAAAGACACCACACCATGAGCACTAACCGCTGGGACGAGATTGAACACATCATCCTCAACAACCGCGACGAACTCAAAAAAGCCACCACCGCCCAACAAATCCGCGACATCGCTGATAAAAACGGCATCAAAACCACCGACAAATCCGACTTCGGCAAATACACCCACAAACTCAAAATGATCGGAGTCCACTTCTACGACCTCGTCGAAAAAGAAAAACAAGCCCGCCAACAACACATCGAAGAAGACATCAAAAAACTCGAAGAACAAGCCCACGACGCAGACACCCCAACCATCCATCTCTGGACAGCAGCACTCGAAGCAGACAACCAAAAAGGCAGCTTCGCCATCGTTGACCGCACCGGCGAAGCGGTGTGGGTCAATACCTTCCACCCCGACGACTACACCCGAAAACCAGGTGACATCGGATCAGCAGAGCAATCCGTTGCCGAAAAAGCTGTCTTCCTTGCCCGAAAAACCCAAGACGAAACCGGAGATGACATCCTCACCCTCATCATCCACACCCAATACCCCGAACTTGATGTCACAGACCTTAAAAAACGTGGTCTCACCGGAGGAAACCGCATCACCGTCACCATTACCGTTGACGACGACAACCGAGCACTCTACATGGCGCAAGACAACGTCACACGCAACTGGAAAACTTACCCTCTGACAACCCTCACGCTGGGGTTCGACTCTGAAAACCTCTGACAGGCTAAAAAATAGTGTGTTTTTGTGGTGTGTATATATTGCACCCAACCGCACAGTGTACCGGTACACCAACACATAGGCACCTCAGCAAACATTGTCCTGAGGTACCAGCACACCGGCACAGCGAACTGGGAAAACAACCCCAAAAAGTACCGGCACACAGTACTCAAGCACACATTGTACCGAGTCACTGTGTACCGGCACACCAGCACATTACACCTAGTTCACACCCCAAAACCCATCACCGAACAATCCGCCCAATCAACAAATATTCCCGAAATTCACCCCACTAAGACTGGCTGGGGACCAACACCAAAAAATCAGCAAACCTTAAGGAAACACCCTAGTGCGACACCACACCCATGTGATTCAATAGAAAAGTAAATAAAAAACGCACCCAACACATGTACGCTCAGATGCAACGTGTTGGGTGCCCAAATTCTCCAGAAAGGAGAAAGCATGTTCAACGATAACACCGATCCAATGCTTGATACAAACATGGTGGACCGCCTGGAACAAAAAGTCCACATGATGGAAGAACTCGGCATTGATGACCCTATTACTTTTTCGAGCCGGACTTTGATCCAAGCAACCTTCCCCCACAGTAAAAAACACGCCGATGAAGTAGGCACTCTAGTCCTACACAACGGAAATCTCACTATCACCATGTACAGCCGGAATGGCCTACCCTACGGGCATTACCCCCGGCTGATTATGTGCTGGCTGACAAAAGAAGCCATCCGACGAAACGCTGTCCTTCCCATCGACCAAGCCCGCGTTATCCCACTCGGCGACAGCCTCAACCAATTCTTCGCAGAACTAGGCATCAGCCATGGAAAATACACAACCGGACGAACAAAGCGCATTGCAGGACCACAGGTCAAAGCTATCCAAGAACACCTCCACCGACTTTTCAATACAGTCATTTCCATCGACCAAACAAGGAAAGTTGACACTCGAAACGGAAAAGCAACAGTACAATCCATGATAAACACCGTGGTCGCCACAGAAGCATTCTACTGGTGGGAAGCACATGACGAACTTCCTTATGCCTATGTTGAACTTTCAACAGAATTCTTCCGTGAACTTATCGACGGAGCTGTCCCCCTCGACACCACCCACCTAGCACAGCTTAAAAAATACCCACTCGCCATTGACCTATACTGCTGGGCAACCTACCGCATCAGCTACCAACAACACGACACCCACCTCACCTGGCAGCAACTCAAAGCCCAACTCGGCACCGGATACCCCAACACACCCCAAGGCATGCGAAATTTCAAAAAGAAAGCCAAAAAAGCCATCGAACAAGTGAAAAAAGCTTGGCCGGAAGCCGGAATTGAGCTTTGGGATAATGGTGTCAAACTTGTTGGTCACACCCCCGCAGTGACAAAAAAGGACATCCCCATCAACCCGGATCTCCCACCACAATTCTAAACCGACGAACTTTTTCCAGCCCCACCACTTATGGTTTATCCACAAGCGGCGGGGCTTTTTCGTAAGTGGGGTACCGCTTTTTCGTAAGTGGGGTACCGCTTTTTCGTAAGTGGGGTACCGCTTTTTCGTA
>CAURIH010000002.1:0-17948 GCA_963525085.1 uncultured Candidatus Saccharibacteria bacterium | reverse complement strand
ACCAATAATTTGTACGATTTTGCCTTGGCTCATTATCGTATCCTAATTTCCTGTACAGGTTTCAGACGGCCTCAAACTGCCGCCGCTCCTGCCACAATTTCTGTCAATTCCGTGGTAATCGCAGCTTGACGCGACTTGTTGTATACCAACCGCAACTCTTTGATGGCATTGCCTGCATTGTCGGTCGCAGCTTTCATTGCAACCATACGAGCGGCTTGTTCTGATGCCATATTATCGCTTAATGCTTGGTAAACCACAGATTCCAAATAGCGACGAACCAAATATTCCAATACGGCAACGGGACTCGGTTCATAGCGGTAATCCCAATTGTAATCATTGCGCGTATTGACTTCGTCCATCACACTCTGTCCGATGGGCAGCAACACCTCCATACGCGGTTCTTGCCGCATGGTATTGATGAAGCCCGAGTAAACCAACTGAATCACATCTAACTCATGCTTTTCATATCGTTGGAATATTTCGGTTAATGGTCCCAGCAGCGTTTCCATTTTTGGGGTATCGCCTAAATTTGTCGCACTGGCGATGATATTTAACCCAATATTTTGACAGGCCGCCAAACCTTTACTGCCCAAACATACAACTTCAACTGCAATGCCCTTTTCCTGATACTCTTGGACTTGCGCCAAAAATCGCTTTAATACGTTAGCATTCAAGCCTCCGCACAAGCCTTTATCGGAAGTAATTAAAATGAAACCAGCCTTGCGGATTTCGCGGTGAGGTTCCAATAATTTAATCCCATGATCCGAATTGGTTTGTGCCAAATGGCTCATAACCAAACGTACTTTTTCGGCGTACGGACGCGCCAAGCGCATCCGCTCCTGAGTCTTCCGCATTTTGGAAGTTGACACCATCTGCATCGCTTTAGTGATCTTTTGGGTATTCTGAACACTTCGGATTTTGGTGAGAATCTCTTTCCCGACTGCCATTTCAGACTCCTTTCATCTCAAATCTTATGCTTGGTAAGCATAAGAAGATTTGAAAGATTTCATGGCTTCGGCCAATATCTGCTCGCTTTCATCAGACATTGCACCTGATGAATTGATGGCATCCAAAACACCAGGCTGTTGTGTACGGACATAACTTAAAAACTCCGTCTCAAAAGCCAAAGCTTTAGAAACCGGTACATCCTCATATGAACCGTTATTAATTGCCCATAAAGTCAGAGCCATTTCAGCAGTATTCAAGGTACTGAACTGTTTTTGTTTCATCAGTTCTGTAACCACTTCGCCATGCTGCAGCTGTTTACGCGTTGCTTCATCCAGATCGGAAGCAAACTGAGAGAACGCGGCCAATTCACGATACTGAGCCAATGCCAAACGAATGCCACCACCCAATTTTTTGATCACTTTGGTCTGCGCCGCGCCACCTACACGCGATACAGAAATACCAGCATTGATTGCCGGACGGATACCTGCATTAAACAGGTCAGTTTCCAAAAAAATTTGACCGTCGGTAATCGAAATAACGTTGGTCGGTACGAATGCAGATACGTCACCAGCTTGCGTTTCAATGATAGGTAGTGCTGTTAACGAACCCGTTTTTCCTTTGACCGCACCGTCAGTCAACTTTTCAACCTCATCTTGATTGATACGGGCAGCACGTTCCAATAGGCGGGAATGCAGATAGAACACATCACCCGGATATGCCTCACGACCAGGAGGACGACGCAATAATAGGGAAATCTGGCGATACGCAACAGCCTGTTTAGATAGATCATCGTATACGATCAAAGCATCTTCACCGCGGTCACGGAAAAACTCTCCCATTGTACAACCGGCATATGGGGCGATATATTGCAGGGCGGCGGCCTCCGAAGCTGTAGCTGCCACAACAATAGTATGTTCCATTGCGCCGTATTCTTCAAGTTTGCGAACCACATTAGCAATGGATGAAGCTTTTTGACCAATTGCCACATAAATACAGATAACATCGGTATCTTTTTGATTTACAATCGCATCCAATGCTACTGCAGTTTTACCGGTCTGACGGTCACCAATAATCAGCTCACGTTGTCCCCGACCAATCGGAACCATTGAATCAATTGCCTTCAAACCTGTCTGCATCGGCTGATCAACCGATTTACGGGCAATTACACCAGGTGCAATTTTTTCGATTGGTGCAGTTTGAGTCGTATTAATCGGGCCTTTACCATCAATCGGGCGACCCAGCGCATCAACTACGCGCCCAACTAATTCACGACCAACCGGTACTTCTAAAATACGGCCAGTACATGTAACTGTATCACCTTCTTTAATGTGCTCATATTCACCCAACACTACGGCACCTACAGAGTCGCGCTCTAAGTTCATAGCCAAACCGAAAGTGTTACCCGGAAATTCGAGCATCTCACCTTGCATTGCGTCTGATAAGCCGTGAATACGCACAATACCATCTGTCACGGAAATAACCGTACCACGTGTACGAACTTCCGTATTTACAGACAAATTTTCGATTTTGGCTTTAATCAATTCGCTAATTTCAGCAGGATTAAGCTGCATGAAAACTCTCCTAATTTGTCATAGTCGTATACAAAGCATTTAATTTGCCCCGTATAGACAAATCCAAGACCTGATCACCCACTTCTACCCTTATCCCCCCAATTAATTTTGGATCGACTTGGGTTGTTACTACCAATTCAGTGTTGAAGCGCTTTTTCAGCATTTCAGTCAATTCTGCCGCTTGAGCAGAAGTCAATTCATAAGCACTGTAAATAACGGCTGACTTGGTATCGTTGAGTGTCAAGGTTAAGTCTTGATATTGCACATAAACTTCCGGCAAAATCGGTAACCGTTTCTGCTCAGCCAAAACAGTCACGAAATTTTTGAGACTGTCGTCTTTTAAACCGACCAAATCAGTTAATAATCTTGCCTTTTCGGAAGTGTCCGTTTCAGGTTGTTCGATTAAGGAAATCACTTTTTCCTGCCGTACAACCGCCGACAGATTTTTAAGTTCGCCCAACCAAGACTCTATCTGTTTTTTTTCCTGAGCTAAACCAAATAATGCTTTCGCATACGGCCTAGCAATAGTTGCGAACTCTGCCATAAGATTACAGCTCCTGTTTCAAGGCACCGAGCAACTGCGCATGTTTAGAAACATCAACTTCATCGCGCAAAATAGACTCTGCACCTTTCACTGCCAGTGAGGCTACCTGTTCACGTAATACTTCACGTGCACGAACCATCTCCTGCTCAACATCAGCTTTAGCTTGCGCAGTAATTCGGGCAGCTTCAGTAGAAGCCTGTTCTTTAGCTTCTTCCACGATTTTTGCCGCGCGTTTTTCTGCATTAGCCACCATTTCGGCAACTTGAGTACGCCCTTCGGCCAAAAGTTCTGCAACTTTCTTTTCCGCCTGCTCAAAGTCATTTTTACCGCGCTCAGCAGCAGCCAAGCCTTCGGCAACTTTCGCAGCACGCTCATCCAAAGCTTTTGCGATTGGAGGCCACACAAACTTCATGGTAAACCAAACCAAACCGATAAAGACTAAGATCTGCGCAAATAAGGTTGCATTAATATTCACTTTACCTAACCTTCGTATTAGGGTTAATCAAACAAACGGCTGACCGTCTGTATCGAAACAGTTAACTGTCCGGATTAGCCTGCAAACGGGTTAACGAAAGCAAACAGTAATGCGATAGCCACGCCAATCAGGAATGCAGCGTCAATCAAACCGGCAATCAGGAACAGTTTGGTTTGCAGCGGGCCGATCAGTTCGGGTTGGCGAGCGGAAGATTCCAAATATTTGGAACCGACCATACCGATGCCGATGGCGGCACCCATCGCGCCGAATGCAACGATCAAACCACAAGCGATAGCAATTAAACCACCCATTTTAAAAACTCCTTGAAAAGCTAAAAATTAAACTACGTTGGAAAAATTTCTGAAAACTTATAAAAAACATCAATGTGTATCATGGGCTTGGCCGATGTAGACAAACGCCAAAGCCATGAAGATAAATGCCTGCAAAGTAATGACCAAAATATGGAAAATCGCCCACGCTAAACCGGCGATAAGATGAAGTACAAATAAAATCGGATCCATTACACCGACACTGCCTGACGCGGCCCATGCACCGCCTAATAGTGCAATCAGCAAAAATACCAATTCGCCAGCATACATATTACCGAACAACCGCATACCGTGTGATACGGTTTTCGACAAGAATTCAACCAAATTCAACAAGAAGTTAGCCGGCGCCAACTTCGCACCAAATGGCGCGCTGAACAACTCATGCATCCAACCGCCGAAGCCTTTAATTTTGATATTATAGTAAATACAAATACCGAGTACACCGATGGCCAAAGCCAGCGTAGTGTTCAAGTCGGCAGTTGGGACGATGCGTAACAGGGCATGGTGATTGCCTGTCAGATGTTGCCAAGTCCATGGCAGCAAATCTACTGGCAGCATATCCATCGCATTCATTAAAAAAATCCAAACAAACAACGTTAATCCCAACGGAGCGACAGCCCTGCGCGATTTTTCGTTATGAATAATGCTCTTGCACATATCGTCGACAAATTCGAACAGGATTTCCACCGCTGCTTGAAAACGCCCCGGAACACCGGCGGTAGCTTTTTTGGCGCCGCGCCACAGCAAAAAGCTGCTGATTACGCCCAACAATATGGAAAAGAATAAAGTATCCATATTGATGAATGAGAAATCAGCAATATTTTTCAAACCTTGTCCCTGCGCTACATCCGACAGACTAGTCAAGCTTTGCAAGTGGTGCTTGATGTAGTCGGCAGCAGTCATTGATTCACCTGCCATAATCTTTAACTCTCAACAATACTAAAAAAACCAAATGGCTGACGCTGAACAAACCGAACAAAAACGGTAAAAACACCAGCGATTGATGCCATACGGCAAAAAACGACAACATCAACGCCAACGACAGCATTACTTTTAAAGCCTCTCCTGCCATGAACATTCTACTTTGCAGGTATGGTCTGTTTTTTAAAAGCCTTAAAAGTAAAGCCGCGACCACAGTCGGTATCAGGTAAGATGCGCCGCCGGCCAAAGCGGACCAAAATCCTCTTCCTCCCCAACAAACTGCACCGACAAAAGCAACTGCCGCCAGCATCGCACACTGCCAAATCAGAATCTGCCGCATAATTGTCAGGGAAACCAATACCATATTAAAGATTCAAGTAAGGCCACTATAATTGAAGAGTGGTCGCAGCGTCAAGGGCGTGTTAACCTTTGTGAAAATACAACTTTGATATTCCTTACTATAAAAGCACAGCAACAGTGACCTTTATTGATTTTAACACAAACTACACAGTGTTACATGAAATCCCCTTATCGTACAGCCACTATCACCTCTCTGAATCGACGGATATTTCAAACTCCTTTGAACTAAAAATGTTTATTTCTTACAGGCCGTCTGAAAATTTTCAGACGGCCTGTGTCGCACTGAGAGTGCCGGCCGTATTCTACGCTTCGTATTCCACACCTAACTGTTTGAGCAGATATTCGAACGTCTCCAGCGTATCAAAATGCAGGACGATTTTGCCTTTTTTATGATTGGTGGTACGGACTTCAACGTTAACGCCCAATTTTTCGGTCAGTGCGTCGTTCAGACGGCGTATATCGGCACTGATGGTCTTTTTGACGTCTTTGCGGACTGCCTGTTGCGCCACTTGGCAGCGCCGTTCCACTTCGCGCACTGACCAGCCGTTTTTGACTGCTTTTTGTGCCAACTGGAGCTGTTCGACTACCGGCAATGTCAGCAGGGCGCGGGCATGTCCCATTTCAAGGCGGCGTTGGTAGAGCATGTCTTGCACTGGTTCGGGCAAACTCAAAAGGCGTAGGGTGTTCGAAATAGCGCTGCGGCTTTTACCGACTGCTTTGGCAATTGTTTCGTGCGTCAGGCCGAATTCGTCCGCCAGCCGCTTCAGCCCTTGTGCTTCTTCAATCGGATTGAGGTTTTCGCGTTGCAGGTTTTCAATCAACCCCATTGCCAGCGCGGTTTCGTCACTGATGCTTTTCACGACGACGGGGATTTCGGTCAATCCGGCCAACTGGCTGGCACGCCAACGGCGTTCCCCTGCAATCAGTTCGTACTGCGACAGCCCGTGCTCACGCACAATCACGGGCTGAATGACGCCTTGGGCTTTTATTGAGTCGGCCAGTTCCTGCAAGGCTTCGTCATCAATCTGCACTCGGGCTTGGTAACGGCCGGGCTGTATGTCTTTGACGGCAACGGTAGTCAGCCGGTCGCTGCTACTGTCGCCGATGCTGTTGGAAATCAGTGAATCTAAGCCGCGGCCCAAGCCGCTTTTCGGTTTTGCCATGGTGTAATCCTTTTTTCAGACGGCCTGTCTCTATGCTTCTATATATGTGGTGTTCTATTTTATCGGATATTGGCGGTTTATAAACCATCTTATTAGTTGCTTATTTCAAATAATTTTCTGAATGACTGTTTCAGACGGCCTTTGTATATACAATAGGTGTAGATTGATTCCAAAGGCTTACGCAAGAGAAAACATAAACAGTTTTAAAATCCGAAAGACATGATTTGTGCACATCGATGTCTGCTCCAAGCAATAAGCAAAAATGCCGCCCCTTACTTCTCGACGGGTTTATGCTATGCTTCCGCCCCAAATGGGCGAATCAGGCACACCGTTTGAGCACACAGAGCAAGGGCGAATTATCCATGCGGCTGATGTAGCCTGCTAAAAAACGGAAGCAGCATAAATTACCATCAATATCAGTGGTGGCAGCTCCACAATTGGAATCTCAGCCTGTTTCAAACTCCGCCACAGCGGACGAAGACATGAATATTTCGACTGCACCGTACCGTTCGTTTCACTTAAATAGAATACATTTCTAACACTGTAAATTCAAAGAAGTGGGTACCAGCCGCTTTTTACCTGATTTCGAAGGACAGACCATGACCAAACGACGCATAGTGCTCGGCATCAGCGGTGCCAGCGGCTTCCAATACGGTTATAAGGCCCTGCAACTGCTACAAGACATTGAAAACGTGGAAACCCATCTGGTAGTTTCAAAAGGTGCGGAAATGGCCCGCGCGCTGGAAACGCCCTACACCAAAGAGGAGGTTTGCAAAATGGCGGACATCGTCCATCCCATCGGCAATCTGGCTGCCAGTATTTCCAGCGGTTCGTTCAAAACCGTCGGAATGCTGGTCGCCCCCTGCTCTATGCGCACCCTTGCCGCCGTGGCTCACGGTTACAGCGACAACCTGCTGACACGCGCCGCGGACGTGGTATTGAAAGAACGCCGCCGCCTGGTGCTGATGGTGCGGGAAACACCGCTGAATCTGGCGCATTTGGACAATATGCGCCGCGTAACCGAAATGGGCGGCATCATCTTCCCACCCGTGCCCGCACTATATCTTCAACCACAAAGCGTCGATGACATCCTGACCCACAGCGTCAGCCGCGCACTCGATTTGCTTGGCGTCGACATCCCACACCAGCCGCACTGGGGGGATGATGCGCAATCCGTTATCGAAAACTAGCGCTTGGCCGAAACAGACATTCCGTTTGCGATGCTTGATTCTTCCTCATACAGAAATGCCTAATCATCACTCTTGCAAAAGGAATCCGTTATTAATTTGGGAAGTTATTTAAAATAAGGTTTGTCCTCAACGGTAGATTCTTTCACAGACAAAACGGACCCTCCAAGAGTTTTTTATTACCGTTTTTAGAATTCTGATTATATTTTTAGTTAAAAAGGCCGTCTGAAAAATGTTTTCAGACGGCCTTTCTCCATTGTTTTAAATAGCCCTATTCCGGCCGCATTTGTGGGAATAAAATCACGTCGCGGATGGTTTGAGAATCGGTCAGCAGCATCACCAAGCGGTCAAGGCCGATGCCGCTGCCGCCGGTGGGGGGCAAGCCGTATTCCATCGCGCGGATGTAGTCGGCGTCGTAGTGCATGGCTTCGTCGTCGCCGGCGTCTTTCTGCGCCACCTGTGCTCTGAAACGGGCGGACTGGTCTTCGGGGTCGTTCAACTCGGAGTAGCCGTTGGCCAGCTCACGGCCGACGACGAACAGCTCGAAGCGGTCGGTCAGGCCGGGCTTGGTGTCGGACGCACGCGCCAGCGGGGAGACTTCGACGGGATAATCAATGATGAAGGTCGGATTCCACAGTTTGCCTTCGGCGCAGCCTTCAAACAAAGCCAGTTGCAGGCTGCCGATGCCGGGCGAAGGCGGCAGGCTTTCGCCGTGTTTGACGATTTCCTTTTTCAGCCATGCTTCGTCGGCAAGCTGCTCATCGGTGTAGTGCGGATTGTATTTTTTGATGGCTTCGAGAATGGTCAGGCGTTCGAAGGGGCTGGCCAAGTCGACTTCTTTACCGTTGTAGCTGATTTTCGCCGCGCCGCACACCGTTTCGGCACAAGCGCGGATGACGCCTTCGGTCATCTCCATCATGCGTTCGTAGGTGCAGAAGGCTTCATAGAATTCCATCATGGTGAATTCGGGATTATGGCGGGTAGACATGCCTTCGTTACGAAAGCTGCGGTTGATTTCGAATACGCGCTCCAAACCGCCTACGACCAAGCGTTTCAAATACAGTTCGGGCGCGATACGCAAGTAAAGCGGCATATCCAGCGCATTGTGGTGGGTAATGAAAGGCTTGGCCGTCGCACCGCCCGGAATCGGGTGCATCATCGGAGTTTCTACCTCCAAATAACCTTCGCCGACCATGTAGTTGCGCACGGTTTGGATGATTTTGCTGCGTTTGATAAAGGTGTCGCGCGATTCGGGATTAACGATTAAATCGACATAGCGCTGGCGGTATTTGACTTCTTGGTCGGCCAGGCCTTTGTGTTTGTCGGGCAGCGGGCGCAAGGATTTGGACAACAGCCGGATAGCGGACACGCGCACGGTCAGCTCGCCGTGATTGGTTTTAAACAATGTACCTTCCGCACCGACGATGTCGCCCAAGTCCCAATGGTTGAAATCGTCCAAAACTTCTTGGCTCACGCCTTTGTTGTTGAGATAAAGCTGAATCTGACCGCTCATGTCCTGAATGGTGGCGAAGCTGGCCTTGCCCATCTGGCGTTTGAGCATCATGCGGCCGGCGATTTTCACGGGAATGCCTTGCGGGTCAAGTTCTTCTTTGTTGATTTCACCGTATTTTTTGTGCAGGTCGGCGGCAAAGCTGTCGCGTTTGAAATCGTTGGGATAGGCGATGCGTTCTTTGCGGATGTTGTGCAGTTTCTCGCGGCGCAGGGCGATGATTTGATTTTCATCTAATTGCGGCTCGGTTTGCGGATGATTTTGTTCGCTCATGGTTATTTTTCCGGAAAATGAGGCAGCAGGACTTTTAGCAGGTCTTGCTACAATAATAATTCCGCGCCATTTTACGCGATACGGGCTGTTTTTTCTATCTAGAACATTATTGGAAGGAAATCTGAATATAGATGAACTCTCATTGAACTGACTCCAAGAAGTTGGACAGTTTAATCAAGCAACTTTCGAGGACTGAAGCCTGTACTGCACAGAACTCAATTCTTGCGATTTCAACTTAATCCCACCGTGGTTGTAATAACGGATATATTTGTGCAATGCCGATTCCAATTCGGCAACAGAAGCATATCAACATGTATGAAAGCATTTCAAATTTAATGTTCCGAAGAAACTTTCCATTGCCACATTAGGCAGCTTTCCCTTCAGGACATACTCAGCACCAAATTTGCTATCCTTCAGTTGCTTTTGATAAAAAGCCATCGATACCGCCAACCTAGGGCTGAATGCTGTATGGGACATTCTCCCTCATTACCCATTTCTGACTAGGACGTTCAGCCTGAAAATTATCGCAATTGTCCCAACTTCCCTTCCATAGGAAGGGCATTCCCCCTTCATACCATTGACTCTTAACTCATTAATAGCGAAACGGTCAACCGTTTGGAGTTTGCCGTATCCATCCAAGTAGTATTAGACAATTTCAAGTCGGAATTTATCTGAATATTTTGCCATAAAAAACTACACCTCTTAAGTTGGGTAAGGTGGTTCAACTTAAAAGGTGCAGTTCACTTTTTCATACCTTCCTAATCCAAGAAATGTACTAAAGGCGACTTATTTTCTATTGCTATTTTAAATCATTTCTACGACTAGGATCAAAATCAATTCCTGTAATATAACGTTTACCATTATGAGCCTGAATATGAATAACAATATCAATTGTCAACATCAACAATCTTTTAATTACATCAAATTCGAGCCCTGACCCCTCAGGGGAAGCCTTCACCATTAACGCTAATTGATCCCATGCCTGATCAGTACTTCCTGCATGACAACTAGTGATTGACCCTGGATGCCCTGATGCACAATTTCGAATAAAATAGAAAGATTCATCACCGCGCAATTCTGCAAGAATAATTCTATCAGGCTTCATACGTAAACATGCTTCCATGCAACTTTTTGCTGTAATATTTGATGCACTTTGCCCGCCCTTAGAATATAACAAATGCACTACATTTGGCTGAGGAATAAACAACTCTCTTGCATCTTCAATCGTGATTAATCGTTCATCAAACGGGATATGATTAACCAACGATTTCATAAAAGTTGTTTTTCCGCTTCCTGTAGCTCCCGCAACAACGATATTCTTTCTATATAAAACAGCTTTGCTAAAAAACTCCCCATATTTTCGATTGATCAACAATTCCTTTAATTCTAAATCATATTTAGAAATACTATCCGTATTTAAAATGACATTATTAAAAAAACCATCTTCTTGATATTGCTCCAATGTCTTCGTATATTTGGAAGGCTGCCGTATAGTAATTGATATCTTTCCGGCATCGCAAGCTGGAGGAATAACAAATTGCGCACGCTGCCCTGATGGGAAAGTCAATGAAACCATTGGCTCCTTATCTGTAATACGCTGACCAGTGTTACTCTCATTAACAACCGATGTACAAAACTGTCTTGCACGTTCATAAGTTAATGTACTAACTTCTATACACTCCCACCCATTAAAAGTTTCTAAATATACTTGTCCTGGTTTATTGATGCATATCTCTGTAACATCCTGTCTTTCGAGCAACGGCGATATACCCAAAATTTGATATTGATAATCTAAGAAATCATTTGAAATATCTTGAATCACAGTATACAACCCTGTCTCTATTGGTTTCCAATTACATTTTCAAAATCAATATCTTGAGAAACAAAAATATTTAATATTTCTCCTTGATTAATTGTAACGGTTGGGGGGCGCATACCCATTTTATTTAATTCTTGTTGAGCCATTCTCTCTAATGTACGAGCAGTTTTTGTTTCTGTAGGCGTTATAGTAGTACTGGTGCTTGTCGTTACAACAGAATTAGTTGATGTATTTTTATCACTTAAATAATCTAGACCATCTCCTATTAAACTAATTAAAACTGCTGATCCTAAACGACTAGCCCAATGACTTCTATAATCCCCAACATGTCCATTACCACCTAAACTATCCGTCCCTTGACTTTCCATTCGGATATCCAAATTATTCGGTGTAATAATGCGATTCCAGATTACATCAATCCTATTCCCGACACTAGCTCCTGCAGCATATGCACCTATTGCTTTGGACCCCTTAGGTATTAATAACTTAGTTCCAGCGCTGGAATAGACAGGTTCTGTTACGATACACGATACATTACCAGGAATATCACTGACAATACGCCCCATCAAAACGCAACGAATATATGTCCCTTGTACCAATAGATAGTCAGGTTTATATAATTTCTGTGGCTGCAATCTCTTAACAGCCCCACCACCACGCGTATTACCTTCATCTTCAGAAATAACAAAGCCACCTGCCCCCCCTGAACGGCTAATTCCACCACTATCTTGGCTGTCTTTAAATCCAAAGCTCTCATTTACTGTCGATGGTACCGGAGAATCAATCGTTGGAACCTGCAAAGACGAAACTGAAGGTACCGCTGGAACTGAAACCAGTTCTGGAGGAGTAGGTAACTCTGTCTGTTGATCTATATTAGTAGTAGGTTGTTGAACGGGAGCGGGAGTTTCGTCAAGAGCAGGGGAAGGTATAGGAGAACTAGGTATATCTACTACTTCCTCCTTAACTTGCTCCATATTAGCCTTATCGTTTGTTGAAAACAACGACATTGCATACATAAAAATAGAAACGACGACAATGCCCATTAACAATAAAAAAATAAGTGCCTTACGATTAATACGTTGACCAATCCCATTATTCAAATTAGGAATATTACTTTCCAAGTCTTGTGCACTATTAATCTGCTTCTGATAAATAGTTGAGGCTCCAGTCAAAGTTTCCCCATTCTCCCTATTTTTATGATTATCTACAACAATGTCGTTTTTTAACTGCATTGTGCCATCATCAAAATTTTCCAACCCATCTTGTAAATTCTTGTTCATTAAAAATTCCTTCTAATACCAACAACATCATTACCATGCCTCAGAACTAAAAAAGGATAAGTTCCATTTACTATAATAACATTATTTTGAATAGTAGTATTAACTACCATTTCCTCACCATTTCTATCCTTTCGGGCAAAAATCGCAGGGAAATTTCCCGTAGGCATAAATTTATTTACATTTAAATAAATATAGGTAAATTTACCATCATCATAAACTTTTGTTGGAACCAGCCACGCAGATTTTGATTTTGCGGCATAATCATAATTAGTAAAATAACCTACATGTCCACTAATTTTCGTACTTAATCCGCTATTTAAATCTAGACTTTTCTCTTTTTTGAACTCGGTTCCATCCGGATAATTGAATTTAATTTTATATTGAACACCTTTATTTTTTGCTGACTCCAATCCACGCCATTCTTTAGAAACCACCTTCAAATCAAATAAATAATTATGCGCTGCCGTTCTAATAGTAAGATTTGTATCTGCATTAGCAACTTTAGGTCTTATATAGAACGTGTTTTCTCTTCGGGCCAAATCCCAACCATCACTATAACCCGTTCCAAAATCTTTAATATCTTCTTGGGGGCTAATTTCAATCTGGGTCACGATTCCCAAACTGGAACGCACAGTATAAATTTTATCTGGAGTATAAGTATATTCTGTAACTGTTGATGAAGCCGCCGCAATATTTATACAAATAGAAAATATAAATACCGGCAGACAAATTTTCCTTAAAAATATATTCATTTTAATAGCCTTTTAATGTTTTTATCCTTCGCCACTAACTATCATCTCGGTGATACAGCCATCAAGTCTGCTTGTGGAGAAGTTGCATCCTCTTCCTTTTGTGGACCTAAAGAATCTTTAGATACTATAGGGAAATTACTTGGTAATTCCATAGTTGGTTTCGCAATATTATCGGTTTCAACCTGATAGTTAGTAACTTGAAAACCTAATGGATTGTCATAACGATATTCTTCCGCCATTTTTAAATTAGGTCTGTATTCAAATGTCATTGTAGCCATTTGCCTATCTAATGGCTGAAGTGACCCTTTACTCTTATCGAACAAATAACGATCATAATTTACTGTTGCTCCAGTGGGAGCATTTTGGCGCCCATCTGTATATGCTAAAGTAATATTTCGAATTTTTGTACGAACTGAAAGAGCCCGCCCATAGATTTTATTTGGATTTTGAGGAAAATCTTCAAGAAATTGATTTTTATAATCAGTTGCAACTTTTGCATCAGACATGGCTAGCACTTTCCCCCATCCATTAATATTCGTTAATTCCCAATCATACGATTCTCTAGCAATAACATATTGAGCCACATTACTCTTATTGATTGCTTCACTTGCAGTAATTTTATTATTTTTAAAATCTCCCTCAAGCCTAGAAACTGTACTAAAACCAGTATCACGATCAGCTACAACTACATAAGGGACTTCTTGTTTTAATGGCAATATCAATGCCACACCAATTCCCGAAATAACAACTAATACCATACTAACAGACGCAACAAACCATGCTCTTTTTTCACTGCGTTTTACCATGTCCGCTAATGACAATTCAAAACTCTTTGATCTAATAACCGCTTCCGTAACCTTTTGCGTTTTTTCCTTCTTTTTGAACATAATACTTTCTCTACTATACTATAAATAAATTAAAAACAAGATGTATCTATATACCCTGCCGCATTTGCGACCGTTTCAACGACAAGGCTCCCTTTACGCACACTAACAACCACATGTTTAGCTGAATAAATCCGGTTTAACTCTTCCAACGCCTTATTAAGTTCAACCGCATTAATCTTCTCAGCAGCCTTGGGTAAGGTATAGTCATAGCAACTACCATACTCAACAGAAAGCTTACTATCTTCAGCCCAACGGTTCAGCAGGCTTTTTAAGGTCTTATCAATTGCCATAACCCGATAAGTATACTTATGATGCAAAGGAATTTCGGTAATCTTGTCAGTAAATTTATTTACCGGACTCCAATTGTTAGAAAAATCCTTTGCCGGCGGCGTGGAATTACAGCCCAATAAAACAGAGCAAATTAATATGCCTAAAAAATATTTCTTAAAGAACATGCTACTTAACTTCCTACATTCTTGGATGTATCAACATCCCCTGATTAAATTACAAAACTGAGACAAGCGGCTCTCAGTTTTGATTTTAACACCATTACACAAATCACCTCCCTTTTTTTACCTAAAGGTAGCTTTTTACGATAATATACCATTTACGTAAATATTTTCCAATATATCTTAAATGCGATTGTCATTATGGATTTATTGTAAAATTACAAAAGCATTTTTAAATTAACTATCATGTTAAATTTTACTTTAGTCAGTATCCTCCAAAACATTCGGATGATGCCCCCTACGCACAGGCTGTCGCAATATACCCTGTGTGGCCTCTTCTGACTTTCAGTATAAAAAGCTATGACCGAAATAGTATTCTCTCAGCACAAATTGCCCGACGACAATTTTTTCATCATCCTATCCAGTTCCAATATCCGCAATACCACTTTCTTGCAGACGGCCTCAATATATTTCCGAGAACAGAGGCCGTCTGAAACTTGAAACACACAAACCGCAGGCGACAAAAAAACCGCACAACGTGCGGTCGGTTTTTGGAATGTTTTTTTACCCGTCATCACCACTCTACAATTCTGCACACGCTAATGAGGGAAGTTTTAACGGCAAACGTGCAAGAATTTGGTGTAGGGACAGAGCCCCAAGCCGCCCTGCATGATCGTAATCTGCGCAATGCCCGGCCTCGATTCCGTTGAATTCGCCGACTTCGCCATCATCGCTTCAACGCCGTACTCGCCCAAAACCTTCGCCGCATACACCAGCATCACCTTCAGCCCTATCGTTACCATCACCGAAAGCACCGCCATCGTCAGCAGCGAACCTAAAAAGAATTTCAGCCACCCTTGGAAATACTGCTTGGTCGGATCATACAGCAAACACAGGATGAACGCCGGCGCCGTCAGTATCGCCAGCGACAGCGCGATTTCGTTCAGCAGCAGCAACGCACCCGCTACTACCGCCGGCGCCCCCTGCGCCACCCCGCTGGCCATGATGAAATTGGAAAATGCGCTGCCGTTGTCATTGCTCGTCGCCGCCTGCAGACTGCCGAACGCGCCCATAATCAGGTGCATCAGCAGCAGCGACGAATCCACCATCGCTTCCGGCGAGGCGTATTCGCCGCCCACGATCACCGACGCTATCGGGTTCTTGATGTGTTCGCTTATCCAGTCCCTCAGCCCCGTCGGGTTGTTCATGATCCAGCTGGCAACCGTTATGATCACCACCATCTTCGCCCCGCGCCATAAAAACATGTTCAGCGGTTCGCAGCTCTGCCCGTTCAATATCCGGTAGCCTTCGAACATCAGCCATACCGTCACCATGCTCATCAGCGACGGTATCAGCACCGTCGACAGCGCCGACAGCCCCCTGTCGCCGAACTTCATGATCAGGATTTCCACGTAGGTCTTGATCAGGATAAAGAAACCTAGGTTTTCCGTGTTGTCCATATTCTGCCTGTTTGCCCTCCGGTTTTCAACCGGTCCGTATCCGTTTTATTGCAATGCGCGTCGAATTTCTTTCTTCGCGCTGTCTATGCCTTTGCCTACGAGGCCGTCTGAAACTTGAAACACACAAACTGCAGGCGACAAAAAAACCGCACAACGTGCGGTCGGTTTTTAAAATGTTTTTTATCGGAACGGAATATGAAAAATTTTCAGACGGCCTCTGAGCTTAAAAGGCCGTCTGGAAAATCATTTAGTAACGAAGGTAATCGGGGTGGCGGGAACAACCTGAATATTTAATCTCGCATTTGAAAGGCTTTCCTCTCTCACAAACATCAATTGCTTCTTTTTCAGCTCCTTCAACGTAATCATGCCCTCCTATTCCAGCAACACGACCTTTCCCTATCTCGCCACCTACTGCAATCGCTGCACAAGAGTTACGGTATTCTGTTACCATATGACAACCTTGTCCCTTGCGAGATATTGGATTTTTGCCACCTCCTGCTTTAATACAGTTTGCTAATGCCTCTTTATTGGCAGAACGATAACCTTCAGTATTGTTTTCAGATATACCAATAGCACGATTGGCAGCATTATAATAAATAGCTCCCCAACGGGTAGGAATATTAATCACCCTACGTTGAGGGGAATCATTCCCGCCCCATCCACAAGCATCACCATCCACAGTTTGGCAATAACCATTAGTTGGATTGCCACCTAACGGAGTTGACAAGGAAAAACTACTAATAACCATTATACTAAATGACAAGAATAATTTTTTCATAATCAATCATCCTCTACTGTATTACTTGTTTGTTTCTTAACCTTATTGGTTAAAGGTGTCCCATCTTTACTTCTTGCATCCCCATTCCCGAACGGCGAGTACGCATTAAACCCCAACGATGACCCGATCAGATTCCCCACCAGCAGCGGCGCGGTGATCATCAGCGTGCTCATCATCAGCCCCAAACCACCCTGCATAATCGTAATCTACGCAATGCCCGGACGATCTTGCGATGCCGATCCCGCCACCGCCGCACCGACCCCGTACTCACCCAAAACCTTCGTCGCATACACCAGCATCACCTTCAGCCCTATCGTTACCATCACCGAAAGCACCGCCATCGTCAGCAGCGAACCTAGATAAATTTTCAGACGGCCTCTAAGCTTAAAAGGCCGTCTGAAAATTCATTTAGTAACGAAGGTAGTCGGGATGGCGAGAACAGCCAGAGTAAAGGATTTTACAATCATTGGAATATTGGCTACACCCATCAAGAGCTTTCCTTTCTGCTTTTTCTAGATAATCATCGCTTTTTGCACTAGCGCTTTTACTACCCACAGCAATCGCACTGCAAGCATTGCGTACTTCTGTCATCATACGACAACCCTTTCCATCTCTATGAAGCGGATTTTGCCCGCCTCCTGCTTTAATACAGTTTGCCAAGGCTTCTTTATTAGCAGAACGGTAACCTTCGGTATTGTTCTCAGAATATCCCACCGCATCATTGGCAGGATTATAATAAATGACACCCCAACGGTTCGGAATCTTGACAACTCGGTTTGTTTGCCCTATAGGTCGGTTATTGCCACTACAACCAGGTAGGTCAGGATGGTAAACGCAAGGATTACTCATCTCATTAGCTAGAATCAGTTGACTTAAGGTTATCATTATGAACGTTAAAAATAACTTTTTCATTATTAATCCTTTATTTTATTATAGTGCTACCGTCATCTTTTTTATTTCTATCCTTATTCACTCTAGGCGACCCATCCGAATTGGTCGGGCTGTTTCCGCCTTGCAGCGGGTTATAAGTATTAAACCCCAACGACGACCCGATCAGATTCCCCACCAGCAACGGCGCCGTGATCATCAGCGTGCTCATCATCAGCCCTAATCCGCCCTGCATGATCGTAATCTGCGCAATGCCCGGACGGTCTTGCGATGCCGATCCCGCCATCGCCGCGCCGACCCCGTACTCGCCCAAAACCTTCGTCGCATACACCAGCATCACCTTCAGCCCTATCG